>NZ_JASJXO010000042.1:0-35136 GCF_035018625.1 Subtercola sp. RTI3
CCCCCCCCCCCCCCCCGCCCCCCCCGGGGGCCGTGTCCCCCCCTATGCCCCCCGGGCGGCGGCCCGCCGGTGTTTGTGGTAAACCGCCACGTCAGCGCAGCAGGGCTGCGATCTGCGCGAGCGCGGCGCGGCCCTCTGGGATGGGGAAGACGGGGTAGTTGTGCAGCATTCCCTCCGCCTCGTGCAGAGTGACCGGCACCCCGGCCGCACGCGCACGTTCGGTGAAACGGTGCGCGTCGGGGTTCAGGATATCTCGGGTGCCCGTGAAGACCGTGACCGGGCCGAGGCCGGAGAGGTCGGCGGGCGAGGCGAACAGCGGGCTGACCCGTGCATCGTCAAGCGACAGGCCCCCCGCCCAGAGGCTCGCGGCGTACCGCAACCCCGGGGCCGCGAGAAACGGGTCAGCGCTTTCGAGGTCGGCGGCGCGCGGGTCGGAGAACGTCAGGTCGAGCCCCGGCGCCACCAGCACCAGCACGGCGAGCGGGCGCACTCCGCGGCGCAGCAGCTCAAGGGCGGTCGCGAGTACGACCGTGCCGCCGGCCGAGTCGCCCACGAGACTGACGCGCGTGGGCTCGGCGTGCAGTCGCTCTACGAGGTCGGCCACGCGGGCCGTCACCTCGGTGGCGGTGCCGACCGGGGCCACCGGATAGATCGGCACTGTAACGGTGGCGCCGCTCTGCTCGACGAGGGCCGCCGCGAATGACCACTGGGTGGCGCCGATCTCGCCGATCCACGAGCCACCGTGCAAATACAGAACCTGCTGCGAGCCAGCAGAGCCCGCAGAATCAGCGGTACCGCCGGTGCCGGGTGCGCCCGGAGCGCCGCCGCGAGGCGACAGTACGTACAGCGGCCAGCCGTCGTCGACGGTGAGCGCCACCGAGACGCGGCGGCCGATCGACTTCGGCGGGGCGAACCGGGCGGGATGATCCGTGAGGTACGCCACCCGTTTCGCTGTGCGGCGCGCCGACGAGAAGGTGCGTTTCGTGCCACGCAGGGTGATGACCGCCGGCATCAGCCGGCTCAGAAAGCTCGCCACGGGCATCCTTTCGTTTCAGAGAATTCGAAGCGCCCGGCCGATTCGGTGGGTCACCTCTGCCAGTCGGTGGGTCAGCCCTGCCAGGCCGACACCTCGTCGAGCCGCGCCACCTCGTCGGAGGTCAGCTGCACGTTCGCCACGGCGACCAGATCGGCCACCTGCGAGAGCTTGCTCGCGCTGGCGATGGGCGCCGCCACCGTGGGCTTGGCGAGCAGCCAGGCGAGCGCGGTGGTTGTGATGCTGGCGCCGTGAGCCCGGCCGATCTCCTCGAGCGCGTCGATGATGGCAAGGCCCTGGGCAGAGACGTACTTCGAGGCGCCGCCGCTGCGGGCCGTACCTGCGTTGTCGGTCTTCGAGCGGTACTTTCCCGTGAGAAAGCCGCTGGCGAGCGCGTAGTACGGCACGATCGACAGGTTCTCGCGCTCGGCCAGCGGCACGAGGTGCTCTTCGACGTCGTTGCGATGCACAAGGTTGTAGTGCGGCTGCAGGGCCACGGGCCGAACGAAGCCGTTCGCATCGCAGATGTCGAGCCACTGCTGAATGCGCCCTGGCGTGTAGTTCGACAGGGCCGTGTAGCGCACCGTGCCGGCCTTCACGAGCGCATCGAAGGCCTCGGCCGACTCTTCGAGCGGGGTCTCCTGGTCGTCGTAGTGCGCGTAGTACAAGTCGATCGTGTCAACACCGAGCCGCCCGAGCGACGCGTCTGCAGCGGCGCGGATGTTCGCCGCCTTCAGCCCGCGAAACTCGGGGTGCTGGCTCACCTTCGTCGCCACCACGATGTCGGCGCGGTTCGCTCGGCTGGCCAGCCACTCACCGATGATGCTCTCGGATTCGCCGCCGTGGTTGCCGGGTGCGAACGCCGAGTAGGAGTCTGATGTGTCGATGAAGTTGCCGCCAGCCGCGGCATACGCGTCGAGAATGTCGAACGAGGCGGCGCTGTCGGCTGTCCAGCCGAACACATTGCCACCGAGGGAGAGGGGGAAAACGTCGAGGTCGCTGGTGCCGATGTGGGGCATGCTCATCCTTTCGGGTCGAGACTGCCAGCGTACGCCGCAAGCCAGGCGGGAAATGAGACACTGGAACTGATCGTGACACCAGTGCTCCCGGGGAGTGCGCCAAGAAGTCAAGAAAGAGACTCGTGCATTTTCTCGCCGTGTTGAGTATGAAGAACCGGGCGCTCATCGCCCTCGTCACGATTGTGGTGGCGGTGTTCGGTGGCCTGGCACTGACGAGCCTGAAGCAGGAACTCATCCCCTCGATCGACTTTCCGCAGCTGGTCGTTCTGACGAACTACCCGGGCGCCGCGCCTGAGGTCGTGAACGGCGACGTGAGTACCCCCATCGAGCAGGCCGTGCAGGGGGTCGAGGGCATCGACACCACGTCGGCCACCTCGAGCACGAACCTCTCGATCGTGAACGCCACCTTCGTCTACGGCACGAACCTGGCGACGGCCGAGCAGAAGATCAACCAAGCCATCAGCCGCATCAAATCGACCCTGCCCGACGGGGTCGACCCGCAGGTGCTGAGCGGCAGCATCGGCGACCTTCCCGTCATCCAGGTGGCGGTCACCGGCTCTGATACGAAGGCCCTCGCGGCCCAGATCCACGCCAGCACTCTGAGCGACATCGAGCAGGTGGCCGGTGTGCGTGCGGCGCAGCTCGTCGGTGACGTGGGCCAGCGGGTCACCATCACGCCCAACGAGAAGACACTGGCCTCGCTCGGTCTCACGGATGCGTCGATCAAGACGGCGCTGACCGCCAACGGACAACTCATCCCGGCGGGTGCGCTCACCGAGAATGGTTCAACGCTCTCGGTGCAGACGGGCTCGAAGCTCGGCACCCTCGCCGACATCGCAGCGCTGCCGCTGCCGGCGCAGAAGACCGACGGCAGTGGTGTGGCCACCGTCGGCAGCGTGGCTACCGTCGAACTCGTCGACAACCCGGTGACGTCGATCTCCCGGGTGAACGGGCAGCCGGCACTCACGATCGCCGTCACGAAGCTGCCGGCCGCGAACACGGTCGACGTGTCGAAGGGTGTACGGGCGCTCATTCCGCAGCTGCAGGCGGCACTGCCGGGAGCGACGTTCACGGTGGTCTTCGACCAGGCTCCGTTCATCCAGCAGTCCATCGAATCGCTCGCCACCGAGGGGCTGCTGGGGCTGTTCTTCGCGGTGGTCATCATTCTCATCTTCTTGATGTCGGTGCGGTCGACCATCGTGACGGCCATCTCGATTCCCACCTCGGTGCTGATCACGTTCATCGGGTTGCAGGCGGCGAACTATTCGCTGAACATCCTGACCCTCGGTGCGCTGACGATTGCCATCGGGCGGGTGGTCGACGACTCGATCGTGGTCATCGAGAACATCAAGAGGCATCTCACGGCGGCGGAGCTCGAGCGTCCGCTCGACGGCGCGGGGCGTGCCGAGGTCATCGTCGAGGCAGTGCGCGAGGTCGCCACCGCGATCACGGCCTCGACCATCACCACCGTTGCGGTGTTCTTACCGATTTCATTCGTTCAGGGCACGACGGGTGAGCTGTTCCGGCCGTTCGCCCTCACCGTGACCATCGCGCTGCTCGCGTCGCTGTTCGTTGCGCTCACCATTGTTCCGGTGCTGGCGTACTGGTTCCTCGGCAGTTCGCACCGGCGGCCGAAAAGTGCCGCGGGTGCTGCGACGGCGGTACCGGATGCCCCGGCTCACGAACACGCCCACGCGGGTGCCGCCCAGGCCGACGCGCACCCCGTGCGCAACACCGTGGCCGTCGCCACCGCCGCGCTGCCCGGTCGCCGCGCGCGCCGCGCGGGCAGCGACATCGACGACGAGAAGCCGAACGCGCTGCAGCGCCGGTACCTGCCGATCATCGCGTGGACGCTGAAGCATTCGTTCGTCACCATCATCGTCGCCGTGCTCATTCTGGGCGGCACGATCGCGCTCATTCCGTTCATGAAGACCAACTTTCTGGGTTCGAGCGGCCAGAACACGCTGACCGTGACGCAGACCGTTCCGGTGGGCGCGAGCCTCGAGACGCAAGACGCGCTGGCTCAGAAGGTCGAGTCCGCGCTGAAGGGGGTGGCGGGCATCCAGACCGTGCAGCTGTCGATCGGCTCGAGCGGCAGCAGCCTGCGCGACGCCTTCGCCGGGGGCGGGGCCAATGCGATCACGTATTCGATCACCACAGGCGACAGCGTCAACCAGGACGCGCTGCAGAGCACTGTTCGCCGCGACGTCGAAGCCATACCGAACGTGGGCCAGATCTCGGTGGCGGCGTCGAGCGGATTCGGGGCATCTTCTGATATCTCGGTCGACATCACTGCCTCGAACCAGGCTGACCTGCAGACGGCATCGGATGCCCTGCTGGCCCGTGTCTCGAAACTCGACGCCATCACGCAGAGCTCGAGCAATCTCGCAGCGACGAGGCCCTACATCGCCGTGGCCGTCGACCGAGCGAAGGCGACCACCGCCGGACTCAGTGAGGTCGCGGTGGGCAGCCTCGTGGCGAATGCCATGCAGCCGCAGACCGTGGGCAGCGTCGTGATCAAGAACACTCAGTACACGATCTACATCGCGAGTGCATCCACCCCCGCCACCCAGGCCGACCTCGCGGCACTGACGATTCCGACCGCGCGCGGGCCCGTGCGGCTCGACTCGCTGGCGAGCGTCTCACAAGTGAACGGCCCCGACACCATCACGACGAGTCGGGGGCTTCGAACGGCGACGATCACTGCCACGCCCTCGAGCGACAACCTCGGTTCGGCGAGCTCAGAGGTGCAGAAGGCTGTCGATGAGACCGCGCTGCCCGCTGGCGCGAAAGCCACCCTGGGTGGCGCGACGTCGAGCCAGAGCGATGCGTTCGGGCAGCTCGGCATCGCGCTGCTGGTGGCGATTCTCATCGTGTATGTGGTGATGGTCGCCACGTTCAAGAGCCTGCTGCAGCCGATTCTGCTGCTGGTCTCCGTGCCGTTCGCGGCGACCGGGGCCATTGCCCTGCAGATCATCTCGAACATTCCGCTGGGGGTGCCCTCGATCATCGGCGTACTCATGCTGATCGGTATCGTAGTGACGAACGCCATCGTTCTGGTCGACCTGGTGAACCAGTACAGAAGCAGAGGGTCGACCGTGCGTGAAGCGCTCGTGCAGGGCGCCAGCAGGCGTCTGCGCCCGATTCTCATGACGGCGCTGGCCACCATCTTCGCCCTGCTGCCGATGGCCATCGGGCTCACCGGGCACGGCGGGTTCATCTCTCAGCCGCTGGCCATCGTGGTGATCGGCGGGCTCGTCTCGTCGACCCTGCTCACGCTGATTGTGCTGCCGGTGCTCTACAACCTGGTCGAGGGTTGGCGGGAGCGCCGATCGATCCGCCGGGCAGAGCGCTTCGCAGCCTCACAGGAGGTGTCGGTCTAGCTGGGAGTCGACCGCCCAGCTGACCGATCGTGCAGACACTGACCGAACGGTCAGGATACAGTTCTCAGGTGCCTCCACTCTCGAATGCGCGCTCTGATCCGGCAGAAGAACTGCGCGCAACGGCTCTCCGTCTGTTCGTTATGACCAGCTACGCGGGAGCATCGCTGCAGCAGATCGCCGACGAGGCCGGCTACTCGAAGTCGAGCGTGCTCTACCACTTCTCGTCGAAGGAGGCGCTGCTCGAGTCGGCGCTGGCCCCGGCCGTCTCGAAACTCCACGCGCTACTGACAAACACCATCGGGCGTATTGCAGACGACGCCCTGCGCGCTGACTTCATCGACGAGTTCATCGACTTTCTGCTCGAGTACCGCTTCGAGGCGCACATCATCATCAACCAGGGCCAGTCGCTCGCCGGCATCGAGACGATCGATCGGGCGCGTGAATCGATCTGGCACCTCGGAGACGCGTTCCTGAATGAACTGCCCTCGACAAAGCAGCGCATCCGCCTCGGTGTCGCGCTCGCCGGGGCTGCCTACGTTCTGGCCACGACCGCCGCCGACAAGGCCGGCAGTAACACCGAACCCATCGGCGAGGTCAGGCAGGCGCTCATCGATGTGATGACAGAGCTGCTGCTGCCGCTGGGCACTGCTGCCGCGGCTGACTCTGGCTCCTCTGGTCCCGTTCCCCCCGCTTCCTTCACTCCCGCCGACTAGGAATCACTGACATGGCAACCCTTCTCTACCGCATCGGGCGATTCTCGTTTCGCCACTCCTGGCAGATCATCGTGGGGTGGTTTCTCATCCTGGCCGCTGTGCTCGGGGGAGGCCTGGCGCTGAACGGCACTTTCTCTGAGAGCTTCAGCATCCCGGGCACCGAGTCGCAGCAGACCCTCGACAAGCTCGCCGCGGTGTTCCCCGCGGTGGCCGGTTCGAGCGCCCAGGTGGTCTTCCAGGTGCCCGACGGCCAGAGCGTGAACGATGCCAGCGACACCGCCGCCATCACTGCCGTCACCGATGCCATCACGAAGGTGCCCCATGTCTCGTCGGTAATCACCCCGTTCTCGCAGTACGCCGGCGACGCGATCTCGAAAGACGGCACCATCGCGTACGCCACCGTTCAGTTCGACGGGCCCACCTCGACCATCGAAGCGGCGACCATCGACGCTGTGCAGGCGACGAAGTCCGAACTGGGTTCGTCGGGCATCCGGGTCGAATTCGGCGGTGAGGTCTTTCAGAAGAACACCGTGGGTGTCAGCCCGTCAGAGGGTCTCGGGGTGCTGTTCGCGGCCGTCGTGCTGTTCGTGACGTTCGGTTCGCTATTGGCGGCCGGGCTGCCGCTTCTGTCGGCCATCATCGGCGTCGGCATCTCGATCGGTGCGGTCGTCGCCTCATCGGCCCTCATTACAGTGTCGAGCACCGCACCACTGCTGGCGGTCATGATCGGGCTCGCCGTGGGTATCGACTACGCCCTGTTCATCTTGTCGCGGCACCGAACCCAGCTCGCTCACGGCCTCGATGCCGAGGAGTCGGCGGCCCAGTCGGTCGCCACCGCGGGCAGCGCCGTGGTCTTCGCCGGAACAACCGTCATCATCGCCCTGCTCGGCCTGCTGGTCGTGGGCATCCCGTTCTTGAGCGTCATGGGCGTGGCGGCGGCGTTCGCCGTGTTCGTCTCGGTGAGCATCGCCATGACCTTGCTGCCGGCCATCATGGGTGTGGCAAAGTACCGGCTGCGCCCGAAGAAGGGTTCGCGCGTCGAGCGGCGGGCCCTCGCCGGCGCCCTGCACGAGAGCGAGGCACAGGCTGCAGCACAGGCTCCGGATGCCCGTTCCGCCCCCGAAGGCATCCCGGCACCAGCAGGCACCCGCGCGTCTTCCGCGACCCCCGCTGCTCCCGGCAGAGGCGGCGCCCAGCGCCCCAAGCGCGCTGCGACTTCTCTCGGCGGCAGATGGGTCGCCCTCGTCATGAAGGCCCCCATCGTGTTCATCGTCGCCGTCGTCGGTCTCGTGGGCGTCGCATCCATTCCCGCGTTCAGCCTCGACCTGAACCTGCCCACCTCGGGCCAGCAGCCCACCGACACCACAAACCGGCAGGCGTACGACCTGCTCGCCAAAGGGTTCGGGCCCGGCTACAACGGCCCGCTCATCGTTGCGGCCGACATTACCCAGTCGACCGACATCGCCGGCATTCTCACGAAGATCGGCGACGAACTGAAGACCGTTCCCGGGGTGTCATTCGTGGGCCAGGGTGTTCCCGACAGCACACTTGACACCGCGATCTTTCGCGTGATTCCGACGACCGCGCCCGACTCGCCCGAGACCAAGACGCTGGTGCACGACCTGCGCGCGCTCAACCCGAAGATCACCGCCGACCTCGGCACGCCGATCGCGGTGACCGGCCAGACCGCGGTGGCCGTCGACATCTCGAACCTGCTCACGCAGGCGCTGCTTCCGTTCGGAGTGCTGGTGGTGGGGCTCTCGATCGTTCTGTTGGCGATGGTCTTCCGCTCGATCGCGGTGCCGATCAAGGCGGCCGTGGGATTCTTGTTCTCGGTGGGGGCGAGCTTCGGTGTCTCGGTGGCGGTGTTCCAGTGGGGGTGGCTCTCGAACCTGCTGAACATCAGCGCGACAGGGCCTCTGTTGAGCTTCCTGCCCATTCTTCTGATGGCCATTCTGTTCGGGCTCGCCATGGACTACGAAGTGTTCCTCGTCTCTGGCATGCGTGAGGAGTATGTCAAAACCAGAGACGCCCGGCGTGCGGTGCGGGTGGGCTTCGTCAACGGTGCCCGCGTGGTGACCGCGGCGGCTCTCATCATGTTCTTCGTGTTCTTCGCGTTCGTTCCCGAAGGAACCGGGGCGATCAAACAGATCGCCCTCGCGTTGGCCGTGGGGGTGTTCGTCGACGCGTTCCTCGTGCGCATGACACTCGTTCCGGCCGTGATGACTCTGCTGGGCGACACCGCGTGGAGCCTGCCGAAGGGGCTGGCCCGGCTGCTGCCGAACGTGGATGTCGAAGGTGAAGGGCTACGCGAGCACATCGCGGCCACCGCCTGGGCATCCGGTCACCTTGACGATGCCGTCACCGCAGAAGCGCTGGTGATCGCGGGTGTCGGGCTGCCGGTCGATCTCGCGCTCGACGAGGGCGCGCTGCTGGTGATCACCGGTGACACCGCGTCGCGTCGCCTCCTCGGTGCCGCGCTGGCCGGGCGGCTCTCGCCCGAGTCGGGTGGGCTGCAGGTGCTCGGGCGGTGCCTGCCCTCTGAGGCGGGTGCCATCAGCCGCCTCGTGACCCTCGTCGACCTGTCGTCGGCCCGGCCCGACGTCGACACCACGGTGGGGGCGGCCCTGCGTGAACGACTCAGTATCGCGCGGTCGTGGTACCGGCCGTGGGTTTCACCAGACGACATCGACACCCGCGTTGAGGCCGTGAACCGGGCGCTCGCGGCCGTGCCCGGTGAGCCCCGCCTCGGCGAGACCACGGCTCTCGGCGAGCTGTCGCCGCTCGCTGCGGCCCTGGTTCTCACGGCGGCCGGCATGGCTGACGGCTCGGCCCTGCTGGTGCTCGACACCGGCGACGCTGGTGCCGGCAGCATCGACGCGGCCGTCTTCGTGCGGGCCGTCAGCACTCTCGTACCAGCGGCGACCACTCTCGTACTGGGCCTGCCGGCGGCTCCCGCGGGTCTTGCCTCCGGCGCCCTCGGCCGCTCGGTCACCGTGCTCGAACTGTCACACCCCGCAGGTCTTGTGCCTGCACGCCCGGAAGGAACACTGCGATGAGTTCCCACGCAGCATCAGCCCCTGTTCGCTCGCACCGCCGTCGGCGCGCGTGGTGGTTCACCCTCGCTGCGCTCGCGGTGGTAGTGGTGCCGCTCGCCGCCAATGGGCTCTTTTCGAGCGCCTTCTCGAACGTGGGCGACAACCTCAACAAGGTGCCGGCCGCCCTGGTGAACAACGACAAGCTCATCACCACGACGGCTGCCGACGGCACGAAGTCCACGGTGTTCGCCGGTCGGGGGCTCGTCACACAGCTCACCGGCTCGGGGCAGACCGGCTTCGACTGGAACGTGACCAACAGCGCCGACGCGGCCAAGGGCCTCGCCGACGGCACCTACTACGCCGTACTGACGATTCCCGAAGACTTCTCGGCCCAGATCAACACGCTCGCCACCCCCACTCCGCAGCAGGGCGCCATCAACATCACAACCGACAACTCGCACGGCTACCTCGCGGGCGTCGTGGCGAGCACCGTCGGCAGTGCGCTGAAGGCCGGTTTCGGCCAGACCGTCACGGCGCAGGTCGTCAATGGCGTCTACTCCAGTTTCGGAACCATCGGCGCCCAGCTCTCCTCGGCCGCCACAGGGGCCGGGCAGCTCGCCTCAGGCGCTGGCACGCTCACCGACGGGCTCAACCAGCTCGCCACCGGAGCGGGCAGCGCGGCCACGGGGGCGTCGCAGCTGAGCTCGGGCGTCACCCAGTACACCGACGGGGTCGATTCGCTCGCGGGCGGGTCGCGAAATACACGTCAGGCGTTTCGACGCTGGCGGGTGGGTTCGATCAGCTCGCGCCGGGCATCCGAGCGGCCATCTCGACGAACCCGAACCTCGACGAGGCCACGAAGCAGACCCTGCTCGGCTCGTATTCTCAGCTCAGCGGTGGCCTCAGCCAGGCGGCCGCGGGTGGTTCGACGCTGTCGTCGTCGACGGCGTCGGGGGTGGATGCTCTGCAGTCGGGCATCGGGCAGCTGAACTCTGGCGCCGCCCAGCTCTCGGCCGGTTCGTCGCAGCTGCGTTCGGGTGCCTCAGACCTCTCCGGCGGCCTGGCGACCCTCGCCTCCGGCACCCAACAGTCGGCCGCCGGAGCCTCCCAGCTCACCACCGGGGCCACCACTTTGCAGACCGGGCTGCAGAGCGGCGCCGCAGCGCTGACGAAGAACACGGCCACCGACCCGGCGGCGGCGGCAAAGGTGGCGGCCGACCCGATCGCCGTGAACGTGGCCACCGAGAACGGCGGCGGCAGCATCGGGCAGGTCATCGCGATTCTGCTCATCCCGGCGGGGCTCTGGGTGGGGGCGCTCGCGGTGTTCCTGCTGCTCAGGCCGCTCACGGCGTCGTTGCTGGCGAGTTCGGCGTCGACGGCGCGGCTCGTGGGGCGGGTGTTCGGGCGAGCATCGGCGTTCGCTGTGCTGCAGGCGCTGCTCGTCGTCGGCTACCTGCACCTCAGTCTTGGAGCGGCCTGGAGCTCGTTGCCCGCCACGCTCGGTTTCGCGCTGCTGATCGCGCTCGCCTTCACCGCTTTTCACCAGTTCTTGAGCGCGGCGTTCGGGCGCATCGGCGCGGTGGTGTCGATCATTCTGTTCGCGGTGCAGTTCGCCACCACGGCCGGCGTCTATCCGGTACAGATTCTGAGCGGGCCGTTCCAGTTCATCAGTTCGATCTCACCGCTCGCATATGCGGTGTCGGGCATCCAGGGCATTCTGACCGGCGGTGCGGCGGGCCCCGTGTGGTCGAGCGTCGTGGTGCTGGCCATTCTGCTGCTCGTCAGCATGCTCGCCTCGGGTGTGGCGCTCGCGCGTCGGCGAAACCCGGTGCGCACGGGGTGGGTACTGGTGGGTGCGGATGCCCGGCCGACGTCGCCCCGAGGCGACGGGCGCGTGCGGGGTTCGGCTCCGGCCGTGGCTGTGACCGACGACGCCTCGGCCGCCGGATCGCCGGCGTCAGGGATCGCGTGACGCTGGTGTGACTTTACATCGAGGCCACCTCCCTCTATAGTGAGCAATCATCACTTAGAGAAAGGCGGGCTCGTGCGCGAGTTCTTCACTGTTACACGGGGGACTCAGAAAGCACGGCGACGCGGCGGGCGGTTCGCTGCGGGCCTGGCGCTCGTCGCGACGATCGGGGCGCTGGTGCTCGTTCCGGCGCTCTCGTCGTCGGCGATGGAAGTCGACTGCAGTTACACGCCCGGCATGTCGACGTGGGTCGGCGCGGGGCGCGACGGCATCAAGTGCATGTCGGGCACGACAGGCGGCGGAGCTGGCGGGTACGTCGGTGGCGGGAGCAGTTCGCTGGGAACCGCGGGTGCGCCCGGCGGAGGTTCACCATCCGTGATGTCGCCACTGTGCAAGTACTCTCTTCCGGCGCTCCCTTCGACCTTTTTTACACGGGGAACGATCACCTCGACTACTGACCATTTCTCGTCGACGGGAAACTCGTGGACTACCTACGCTCGCAATGGGCGATACGCAGCGAGCCTGTATGTGAGTGACCTCGATAAAAGTGGATTGGGTGCGACGCACGCACAGTTCATCGATGACTCCCAGTGGCCACTCCAGGTCTCCTACGAGTTCGACTGCATGAGCAGCTACGACTATCAGGCCACCTTCATCAGCTTCGCGGGCACGGGAGACTTGCTACCAGGTGGGGGCACACCGCCCACGCCGTCGGAGAACGCGTCGAGCGTGCTTACGCCGTTGCCGGCGGGCGACAACGAATTCCTGTATCGGGTGAATGTCACAAATGCCAGATACGTGAGTGCGTACGCGAACGTCGGTCTAGACCTGCAGGCATTCACGGTCGAGAGTGTGCTTTCGTCACCGGCGGGCGGTAGTTGTCAGACGGCAGCTACCTTCGCTGAACAGTGTGTGGTCGATTCGCTTCCGGCGGGCGCTACGGGCACATTCGTGTTTCTCGTGAAGGCTCGGCCGACGATCGACTCGACGGCCACGCTGCGTGCTTACGCTGAGACATCCCCAGTGCTGAATGCGCTGTCAGTGAAGAGCGACGTGGTCGATGCGACAGGTGACGTCACCCCGATGCCGGTGATCGGCTGACGGGTAGTGCTTTTTGGGCCGGCTTCGTGTAATGTTGCGAGGTCGGCTCTTGACACCGCGAAGTATGTGCGGATGGGTTTGTAAGTCAGGTGGGCCGGTTTCTCGTTTCGTGCGATGGGCACGACGCAATATGGATGCGTCGCGCAAAGAGTGCACAAGCGCAAGAGCACCGCACGAACGTGTGCAGGGGTGCGAAGGCGCGGGGCGGGAATATCACGTATGTGAAACGGTCCCGGCCAAAGACTGCCCGGGTTCAGCAAATGTCAATCACAAATGTATTGACCGCTTTGCCATGCAATCTAAATAACCCGGAAAGTACCATGCCTGATTACTCGAAGAAATCCGCCACCGGCGGCAACAAATTCTCTCCCAAGGGTGCACCCGGAGCGCGTAGCGCCGGTCACCGCGGCTACAAGCCGGCCGAGGCCGACGCCCCGAAGAAGGCCCGCTGGAACGCCGATGAGCGCGCCTCACGCGGTGCCGCCCCCACGAACCGCGCAGAGCGCCCCAACTGGGAGCCCCGCGCCGCAACCCCCACTCGCGAGTCGAACTACAGCGACCGTGGCGCCCGTTCAGAGCGCCCCTCGTACGGCGACCGCAACGACCGTGGCGCCTCGACCGGCCGCCCCTCATATGGTGACCGCAATGACCGTGGCAGCGACCGCGGTGCTTCGACCGGCCGCCCGTCGTACGGTGACCGCAGTGCTTCAGGTGCGGGCCGCTCAGAGCGCCCCTCCTACGGCGATCGCGGTGCATCCGCCGGTCGTACCGAGCGTCCCTCCTATGGTGACCGCAACGCGTCGGGCGCGGGTCGTTCAGACCGCCCGTCGTACGGTGACCGTGGTGCGTCTGCTGGTCGTACCGAGCGTCCCTCGTATGGCGACCGCGGTGCATCCGCTGGCCGCGGCGAGCGTCCTTCGTACGGTGACCGCAACGCGTCGAGCGATCGTCCCTCCTACGGTGACCGTGGTGCGTCTGCTGGTCGCACTGAGCGTCCCTCGTATGGTGACCGTGGATCTTCTGCCGGTCGTACCGAGCGCCCGTCGTATGGCGACCGCGGTGCATCCGCGGGTCGTAGCGAGCGCCCCTCGTATGGTGACCGCAACGCGTCGAGCGATCGTCCCTCCTACGGTGACCGTGGTGCGTCTGCTGGTCGCACCGAGCGCCCTTCGTATGGTGACCGTGGTGCATCCGCCGGTCGCGCCGAACGCCCTTCGTACGGCGACCGCGGAGCATCCGCTGGCCGCAGCGAGCGCCCCTCGTACGGTGACCGCCCCGCTCGCACCGAGCGCCCGTCATACGGCGATCGTCCCGAGCGCGGCGCGTCGAGCGAGCGTCCGTCGTACGCCGACCGCCCGGCACGCACCGAGCGCCCGAGCTACAACGACCGCCCCGCTCGCACCGAGCGCCCCTCGTATGGCGACCGCGGAGCATCCGCCGGCCGCACCGAGCGCCCGAGCTACGGCGACCGCCCCGAGCGCGGCGCCTCGAGCGACCGCGCCGCGCGTTCGTTCGACGACCGTCGCGACTCGAACACCGATCGCGCGAACCGCGGCAGCGACTTCTACCCGAAGCGCGAGAACAACGGCTACAGCGACGGAGCCGGCACCGCAACACCCGCGGGCCGCTTCGGTGCGCAGGACGACGTTGTGCTCGAGCGCCTCGAAGCCGAAGTGACCACCGCGTCTGACGTGGTGAACACCACGTTCGGCGACCTGGGCCTCGGCGACAACATCACGCGGCAGCTCGCCGCCATGGGTGCGCCCACCCCGTTCCCCATCCAGGCGGCGACCATCCCCGACGTTCTCGCCGGCAAAGATGTTCTCGGTCGCGGCAAGACCGGCTCCGGCAAGACGATCGCCTTCGGCGCTCCTCTCGTCGAGCGCCTCATGGAGAACGACGGAGCCAAGGGTCGCAAGCCCGGCCGCCTCCCTCGCGCCTTGATCCTCGCCCCGACCCGTGAGCTCGCGATGCAGATCGACCGCACCGTGCAGCCCATCGCCCGCTCGGTGGGCCTGTTCACCACGCCGATCTTCGGCGGAGTGCCGCAGTTCAAGCAGGTCTCAGCGCTTCAGCGCGGCACCGACATCATTATCGCGACCCCCGGTCGCCTCGAAGACCTCGTCGAGCAGGGTCGCCTCGACCTGTCGCAGGTCACGATGGTCGTTCTCGACGAAGCCGACCACATGTGCGACCTCGGCTTTCTCGAGCCGGTTCAGCGCATCCTGCGCCTGACCGCCGACAAGAGCCAGAAACTGCTCTTCTCGGCCACGCTCGACAAGGGCGTCGCCCAGCTCGTCAACGAGTTCCTCGTCGAGCCGGCCGTTCACGAGGTCGCCGGTGAAGACCAGGCCTCCTCGACGATCGACCACCGCGTGCTGCTCATCGAGCAGCGCGACAAGCGTGCGATCATCGAGCAGCTCGCGAGCGGTGAGGGCAAGACGCTGATCTTCGCCCGCACCCGTGCGTTCGCCGAAGAGCTGGCCGACCAGCTCGACGACGCCGGCATTCCCGCCACGTCGCTGCACGGTGACCTCAACCAGTCACGCCGTACGCGTAACCTCCAGCTGCTCACCAGCGGCCGGGTCAACGTGCTCGTCGCAACTGACGTCGCCGCGCGCGGCATCCACGTCGACGACATCAACCTGGTGATTCAGGCCGATGCGCCCGACGAGTACAAGACCTACCTGCACCGCTCGGGCCGTACGGGCCGCGCCGGCAAGCAGGGCACGGTTGTGACGCTCATTTCGAAGTCGCGTCGTCGCCGCATGGACGAACTGCTCGGTCGTGCCGACATCGAAGCCACCATGGTGCCCGCAGCACCCGGTGACCAGATCATCGACGATCTGCAGAGCGCAGGCGTGTAGTCACAGTTTCACTGCTCCATTCCGCGTAAGCCACAGCAGGCTTCACCACGAACGGGCCGATGGATGCCCCACCTCCGGGTGGGCATCCGCCGGCCCGTTCGTGCGTGGCGGGCTACTTTTCGGGCGGAGCGTTCGGTGAAAGGGGCGCAGTCGCGCGTGCGGGCGCGGAAGCTCCGCGCCGCGGCAGCAGAAAGTGCTCGATGGGACCGGTGAGCAGCAGAAGCAGAAGCGGCCACTGGTTCACGGTGGGAACGATAATGGTCACCGCGAGGGCCACCAGCATGATCGAGGCCGCGATGATGGCGACCCTCATGTGCAGGGTTTTGCGTACCTCCACGCGTTGCAGCTCGGGGTCTCGCACGATGACAATTTGTTGCGCCAGACCGGCGACGGTCGTGAGCGCCAGCGTACCGATGTAGAGAATCGACGTAGCGTGGTTCGATTCGCTGCCTGAGGCGAGCAGTTCGGTGGGAAACGGCAGGAAGACGATACTGATCAGCCAGAGGAAGTTGGCATAGATCAGCGGCCGGTTGTACGCCTCGAGGTTGCGGTACATGGCATGGTGAATGACCCAGAACCTCGCGATCACCACGAAACTGAGCGCGAAGACGAAGAACTTCACGCCGTTGTCGGCCATGAACTGCGGCACCGGAGTGTCTCCGATGGCACCGGCCGCATCGACGAGCGGCAGTACGAGCAGGGTGATCGCGATCGCCACCACAGCGTCACTCAGGTTGACGAGCCGGTCGAATCCTCTGTGCTCTACAGCTTTGGCCATGCGGCTACGTTACAAGCCCTTCTCGTCGGTGCGCTCGCTCACAGGCACCGTGCTGGCGTAGTTCTGCACAGCTCCGGATGATCGGTGGGCCGGTGTCGGAGCACCTCCGTAAACTGGCTTCATGACATTCAACCTGGAGGCCGAGGCCCGCCCGGCTGCCGGGGCTGCGGCACGCGAGATACTGAAGCGCGTCTTCGGGTACGACGATTTTCGGGGCGACCAGGCGGCCGTCATCGAGCAGGTCGCTGCGGGTGGCGACGCGGTGGTGCTCATGCCCACCGGCGGCGGAAAATCGCTCTGCTACCAGATTCCCGCGCTGCTGCGTGAGGGCACGGGTGTGGTGGTGTCTCCGCTCATCGCCCTCATGCAAGACCAGGTCGATGCCCTGCTGGCCGTCGGCGTGCGCGCGGCCTACCTCAACTCGACGCAAGACGGCATCGAACGTGCCCGTGTCGAGAACGCCTACCTGGCCGGCGAGCTCGACCTGCTCTATGTGGCGCCAGAGCGTCTCGCCAGCGAGAGCACCAAACGTTTTCTCGAGAACGGCGCCGTCGCTCTCTTCGCCATCGACGAGGCACACTGTGTGTCGCAGTGGGGCCACGACTTTCGGCCCGACTACCTCGGGCTGTCAGAGCTCGCCGACCGGTGGCCCGACATTCCGAGGCTCGCGCTCACTGCCACGGCAACCGACGCCACGCACATCGAGATCACCGAGCGGCTCAAGCTCGGGCGTGCGAAGCACTTCGTGGCGAGCTTCGACCGGCCGAACATCCAGTACCGTATCGAGGGCAAGGGCGAGGTGCGCCAGCAGTTGCTCTCGCTGATTCGCCGTGAGCACGCGGGTGATGCCGGCATCGTGTACTGCCTCTCGCGCAAGACGGTCGAGCAGACCGCGCAGTTCCTGGCCACCAACGGAGTGAACGCGCTGCCGTACCACGCGGGGCTCGACGCGGGGCTGCGCTCGCGCACCCAGTCACGGTTTCTTCGCGAAGACGGTGTGGTCATCGTGGCCACCATCGCGTTCGGCATGGGGATCGACAAGCCCGACGTGCGGTTCGTGGCCCACATCGACCTGCCGAAATCGGTCGAGGGGTACTACCAGGAGACGGGGCGTGCCGGGCGTGACGGCCAGCCGTCGACCGCATGGCTGGCCTACGGTCTGCAAGACGTGGTGCAGCAGCGCCGCATGATCGAACAGTCGCCGGGCGACCTCGCGCACCGGCGAAAACTCTCGTCGCACCTCGACGCCATGCTCGCTCTGTGCGAGACCGTCGACTGCCGACGGGTGAATCTGCTCGGCTACTTCGGGCAGGCCAGCACGCCGTGTGGCAACTGCGACACGTGCCTCAGCCCGCCCGAGGCGTGGGATGGCACGATTCCCGCGCAGAAGCTGCTCTCCACCGTGGTTCGGCTGCAGCGCGAGCGCAACCAGAAGTTCGGGGCCGGCCACCTCATCGACATTCTGCGCGGCAAGAAGACCCCGCGGGTCGACCAGTACGGCCACGACGAACTCGCGGTGTGGGGCATCGGGTCAGACCTCAGCGAGCAGCAGTGGCGCGGGGTCGTGCGACAGTTGCTCGCGAAGGGGCTGCTGGCGGTCAACGACGACGGCTTCGGCACGATCGTGCTGGCGCCGGCGAGTGCCGACGTGCTGAGCGGCGCCCTCACGGTGTCGATGCGCGTCGACACCACGACGGCACTCACCGAACGATCGAGCTCGGGTTCCCGCTCACAGCGGGCGAAGGGGGCCGTGGCCGACCTGCCCGAAGAGGCGCAGGGTATCTTCGAGGCGCTGCGCGTGTGGCGTTCGACCACCGCGAAGGTGATGGGGGTTCCCGCATACGTCATCTTCCACGACGCAACGCTACGCGAGCTGGCCACGCGGCGGCCGGCGGCGCTCAGTGACCTCGACGGAATCTCGGGGCTCGGGCAGAAGAAACTCGACACGTACGGCGAAGATCTCATCGGTGTCGTCGCCGAGGCAGGCTGACGCGGTGCCTTGTCGCACTCCTGATGCCAAAGAGCCTCACGGCTGTAGGTTTCAGCAACGAGCCGACCACCCCAGAACCCGACGGTTGTAGCTCGTTCACTGCCCGTTAGGGGGTCGTGGCCGACGCTCGTACGCTCGAATCAGCGAAGAAAAGTTCATTCGAAAGAAGAGAATCCCCATGGTCGACACCGCCGTGAAACCCGCCACCCCCGACTCCGACACGCCGGCACAGCGCGCTGTCGCTGCCGCCGCATCTGGTGAACCCACCGCGCCCGGTGCATCCAGCGCTCCTGCCGCCCCGGCCAGCGTCGACGTCGAATGGCTGGGCCGCTACCTGCTCGGCACCTGGGCCGATGCCCGGCTGCAGGCCCGCGCCACCACGGCGCGCCCGGAGTTGCAGCGCATCGAGGGCCAGACCCTCGCCGATCACCGCCAGCGCGTGTTCGAGCAGCTTCATCTGCTGGTCGAAGAAGGCTCGGTCAACCGCGCCTTTCCGAAACGCCTCGGCGGCCACGACGACCACGGCGGCAACATCGCCGGCTTCGAAGAACTCGTCATCGCCGACCCGTCGCTGCAGATCAAGTCGGGCGTGCAGTGGGGGCTGTTCGGGGCGGCCGTGCTGCACCTCGGCACCGAATACCACCATGACACGTTTCTGCCGGCCATCATGAGCCTCGAGGTTCCCGGTGCCTTCGCCATGACCGAGACCGGGCACGGTTCCGACGTGGCCGCCATCGGCACCACGGCCACCTATGACCCCGAAACCGAACAGTTCGTCATCGACACTCCTTTTCGCGGGGCGTGGAAGGACTACCTCGGCAACGCGGCCGTGCACGGTACGGCAGCGGTGCTGTTCGCCCAGCTCATCACCCAGGGCGTCAACCACGGGGTGCACGCGTTCTACGTGCCCATCCGTGATGTCGACGGCGCCTTTCTACCGGGCGTGGGCGGCGAAGACGATGGCCTCAAGGGCGGCCTGAACGGCATCGACAACGGGCGACTGCACTTCACCGACGTGCGCGTTCCGAGGCGCAACCTGCTGAACCGGTACGGCGATGTCACGCCTGCCGGGGAGTACTCGTCGCCCATCGAGAGCCCCGGGCGCCGGTTCTTCACGATGCTCGGCACACTGGTTCAGGGTCGAGTGTCGCTTGACGGGGCATCCACTGCCGCAGCGAAGATCGCGTTGACCATCGCCATCACCTATGGCAGCCAGCGCCGACAGTTCACCGCAGCGAGCGAGACCAACGAAGAGGTGCTGCTCGACTACCAGAAGCACCAGAGCCGTCTGCTGCCGCTGCTCGCCACCACGTATGCGGCGAGTTTCTCGCACGAAGTACTGCTGACCACGTTCGACGGAGTGTTCTCGGGCGCGCACGACAGCGACACCGACCGCCAAGATCTCGAGACTCTCGCTGCAGCGCTGAAGCCACTCTCGACCTGGCACGCTCTCGACACCCTGCAGGAGGCCCGTGAGGCCTGCGGCGGGGCCGGTTTTCTCGCCGAGAACCGCCTGACGAGCCTCCGCGCAGACCTCGATGTGTACGCCACCTTCGAGGGCGACAACCATGTGTTGCTGCAGCTCGTCGCGAAGCGGCTTCTGACCGACTACAGCCGCAAGTTCGCCAAAGCCGACGTGGGCGTGCTCGCCCGGTACGCCGTGACGCAGGCGGCGGGCCGTGCGGTCGACGGAGCGGGGCTTCGGCGCCTCGCCCAGAATGTCTCCGACCGCGGATCGCTCGCGCGCTCAGTGGGGCAGCTGCGTTCGAGCGCCGTTCAGCGTGCGCTGCTCACCGATCGGGTCGAGACTATGGTCGCCCAGGTGGCCGGCCGCCTTCGCCCCGCGAACAAGGCGTCGAAGAAGCGCGCCGCCGAGCTCTTCAATCAGAACCAGAACGCGATGATCGACGCGGCGCGCGCACACGCCGAGCTGCTGCAGTGGGAGGCATTCACCGACGCGCTCGGCGACATCGCAGACCCTGGCACCAAGACCGTGATGACGTGGCTGCGTGACCTGTTCGGCCTCGGCCTGATCGAGAAGCATGCTGCCTGGTACCTCATCAATGGGCGCTTGTCGCCCACCAGGGCACAGGCCGTGAGCGCGTACATCGAGCGCCTCACGAGCCGGTTGCGGCCGCACGCCCTCGACCTCGTGACGGCGTTCGGCTATGGCCCTGAGCATGTGCGGGCTCCTATCGCGTCGGGCGCCGAAGCCGAGCGGCAGAACGAAGCCCGCGACTACTACGCGGCGCAGCGTGCCAGCGGCACCGCCCCGGTCGAGGAGAAAGCGGTCAAGAAGAGCAAGCGCTGATCGGGAGGTGGTACCTGGGTACTACCCCCCGGTGATGGAGCACCAGAACGATGGCGTAAAGATGGCCCTGCAGGCCGATGCCGAGTCGGCTGAGCGTTCGTAGTGTGAGTGTTGTGCAGTTGTTCTGCTGCACACATCAGCTCAACGCAGGGAGATCACCGTGATCGAAGCTCACTCACTCACCAAGAGGTACGGCCCCAAGACGGCCGTCGACCAGGTGAGTTTCACCGTTCGTCCCGGCCTCGTCACGGGCTTTCTCGGCCCCAACGGCGCCGGCAAATCGACCACCATGCGCATGATTGTCGGCCTTGACCGGCCCACGAGCGGCAGCGTCACCGTGAACGGCAAGGTGTACAGCGACCACGCGGCTCCGCTTCACGAGGTGGGCGTGCTGCTCGACGCGAAAGCGGTACACCAGGGCCGCTCGGCGTACAGCCACCTGTTGGCACTCGGCGCGACACACGGCATCGGGGCATCCAGGGTCAAAGAGGTCATCGAGATGACCGGCCTCGACTCTGTCGCCAAGAAGCGGGTGGGCGGCTTCTCGCTCGGTATGGGACAGCGGCTCGGTATCGCCGCCGCCATGCTCGGCGATCCGTCGACGCTCATTCTCGACGAGCCGGTCAACGGCCTCGACCCCGAGGGCGTGGTGTGGGTTCGCGAGCTCGTACGTTTTCTCGCCTCGGAGGGCCGTACGGTTCTGCTCTCGTCGCACCTCATGAGCGAGATGGCGCAGACCGCCGACCGCATCATCGTTCTCGGCCGCGGCCGGGTCATCGCCGACGCACCTGTCGCCGACCTCATCAGCGGCGCCACGGTCTCGTCGGTTCGCGCCGTGAGCCCGCAGGCTGGCGAACTCGCCCGCCTGCTGAACTCACCCGATGCCACCATCACGAGTGTGGATGCCCAGACCCTCGAGATCGTCGGCCTCACCTCGGCCGTGGTCGGCGAAGCGGCGGCGCGCGCCGGCCTCACCCTGCACGAGCTCACCCCGTTGAAGGGTTCGCTCGAAGACGCCTACATGAACCTCACCGCCGATTCGGTGGAGTACCGCACGACCGCGGCCTCTGCCGGAGCGGCTTCCGGCGGCAACGCCGGTGCCCCTCTCGCCACTGACCCGTCACACTCGGAGGTCTCCCGATGACAACCACAACCCCTGCCCGGCGCAGCACCACCCAGCCGGCCTCGCCCATCCGTCTCAGCGCCGCAGGCATTCTGCGGTCGGAGTGGATCAAGCTCCGAACTCTGCGCTCCACCGTGTGGGCGTACGCCGTCATTCTGGTCATCCAGATAGCGTTCGGCCTGCTCATCGTTGCTATCTCGGTGAACGACGGCGGAATCAGCCGAGGCCCTGAGCGAGGTATCACTCTTGCGTCGCTTGCCACGTTCGGGCCGATCGCCGGGGTGGCCTTCGGGCAACTCGTGGTCTCGGTCTTGGGTGTTCTCGTCATCAGCGGTGAGTACACGACGGGCCAGATCCGTTCGAGCTTCGCCGCTGTTCCGAAGCGCCTGCCCGTGCTCTGGGCCAAGGTCGCCGTGTTCGGCGTTGTGACTTTTGTGGTGTCGCTTGTCAGCATTCTGCTGACCTACCTCGTCACGGCGCCCATTCTCTCGGGTGCCGGTGTGACATCGAATCTCTTCGAAGGCAACCTGCTGCTCACCTTTGTCGGCGCGGCCGGTTACCTTGCCCTCATCGGCATCCTCTCGATGGCCATCGGCGCCATCCTCCGCAGCACCGCCGGCGGTATCGCCGGTGCCCTGGGCCTGCTGCTGGTGGTTCCCGTGGTGTTCTCGCTGATTCCCGCCGACTGGGCGCACAGCCTCTCTGACTGGCTGCCGAGCGCCGCTGGCTCGAACATCTACCAGCCCGGTATCTTCGAGTGGTGGCAGGGTCTGTTGATCCTGCTCGGATGGATTGTGGTCGCACTGGCCACCGCCGCCACCCTGATGCGCCGGAGGGATGCCTGAGCATGACCTCCACCGAACGCCCGGCCAGCTCGACGTCACCGTCGAAGACGGCCGGGCGTTTGGCCGTCTGGGCGGCGCTGTGGCGTTCGAGTACCGAGCGAATGGATGCCCAGACCGCAGCCGCCTCGAACGACGCCCTGCGCCTGCCCCGGCCACCCGGGGTCTTTCGGCTCTTCTTCGCGCGGCACCTCTGGATTCTCGACTGGGCCGTCGTGGCCGTCTTCGCGCTGCCGGCAGCGGGCTATCTCGTTGGAGCGTTCGTCACAGGCCGTAACGATGTCGCGGCGCTGGTGGCGGCATCGGTGGCCGCTCTTGCGCTCATCGTGGTCACAGTCGCGCTCAGGTTTCGCCGGGCGCATCCGCTCGTTCTCGTGGCCGCGGTTGGTCTCAGCTTTGTCGCCATGGGTTCGACCTTCGGGGGAAGCCTGTTGCCGGCCGCGCTCTTCGGCCTCTACGGTGCCGCGGTGTACGCCTCGGTGCGCGCCGCGTGGATCTCGTTCGGTGCGCTTGCCCTCATTCTTGCGACGGTGACGCTCATCTCGACGGGGGTAGACCTCGCCGAGACCACCGGTATGTCGTTGACGTTCGGTTTTCTCATGCTCGTGTTTCTGCTCATCGGCGTGAACGTGGGCAACCGCAAGCGTTACGTCGAAGCGCTGCTCGACCGTGCCACCCAGCTGGTTCGGGAGCGCGACCAGCAGGCCCTTCTCGCCGCCGCGAACGAACGTGCCCGCATCGCCCGCGAGATGCACGACATCGTCGCGCACAGTCTGACCGTGATGGTGGCGCTCGCCGACGGGGCCGACGTGAGCGTCGAGCGCAGCCCCGAGCGCGCCCGCGACGCGATTCGTCAGGTGGCGGAGACCGGCCGTACCGCCCTGGCCGACATGCGCGTTGTACTGGGTGTGTTGGCCGAGCCTCACGGCGGGCCCGTAGCAGCTGTGGAGCCCGTGCTCACCGGCCCGCAACCCTCGCACAACGACCTCGCCGCACTAGTGAACGCGTACCGGGCGGCGGGAATGGTCATCCGGTTCTCTGTCTCCGGTGCGGTTCCGCTCGACGCGGGGCTCGAGCTGACCGTCTTCCGCATTGTGCAGGAGGCCCTCACCAACAGTCTGCGCTACGCTCCCGACCCGAAGCACGCCGCCGTGCGCATCGTCTACAGCTCCGGCGGCGTAAGTGTCGTCGTCGACGACGAGGGCCAGTCTGAGACAGGCGCACCATCGATCGGCACCGGCAAGGGTCTCATCGGCATGCGCGAACGCGCGGCGGCCTACGGCGGCACCGTGGAGGCCGGCCACACCAACGCCGGCGGCTGGCGCGTTCGGGCCACACTCTCGACACCCGATACGAAAGAGCGGTCATGATGACTTCGATACGCATTCTGCTGGTCGACGATCAGTCGCTGCTCCGCATGGGCTTTCGAATGGTGCTCGAGGCCGAGCCCGGGTTCGAGGTCGTCGGTGAAGCGGCAGATGGGGCATCCGGTGTCGTCGCAGCCCAGGCCGAGAAGCCCGATGTCATCTTGATGGATGTTCGGATGCCCGGCATGAGCGGCATCGATGCCACGGCGGCCATCGTTCGCACGGTTCCCGAGAGCAAGATCCTCATTCTGACGACGTTCGATCTGGATGAATATGCGTTCGCTGCTCTGCGCGCCGGTGCCAGCGGATTTCTGCTGAAGGACGCTCGCCCGGCGGAACTCATCACCGCCATCAGGGCCGTGGCGGCGGGCGATGCCGTGGTGTCGCCGCGTGTGACGAAACAATTGCTCGACCTGTTCGGCTCCCGGTTGCCCGCGGCACACGAGGGTGCGGCCCCCGGCGCCGCTGCAGGAGCCGTCGCCGATGCCTCGAGCGCCCTCGGGGCACGCCTCGAGCCGCTCACTGAGCGCGAGCGGGAAGTGCTCGTCGCCATTGCGGAGGGGCTGTCGAACAGCGAGATCGCAGTGCAGTTCGTGGTCTCGGAATCGACCGTCAAAACCCACGTCGGGCGTGTGCTGTTAAAGCTCGGAGTGCGCGATCGGGTGCAGGCCGTGATCGTCGCGTACGAAACGGGTTTGGTTCTGCCCAAACAGGGCTAGGGTGATCTTAACCGAGGAGCACACCGATGGGTATTTTGCTCTATGGCAGCCCCAGTATCGAAGTCAGCTTCGATGACCGTGCTCTCACCCACCTTCAGATCGTCATCACGGCGAAGCTTCGACGCCGTGAGAGTTTTGTCTTCTCGTGGGCAGACTCTGCCGATATCGGCAGTGGGCGCAGTTCTATCTGGCTCGACCCGAGCAGCACGCTCTACTACCGGTTCTACGGGAGTCGTGTTCCGTCGATCAATCGCGAATGGATCGACGTGCTGATGGACTCGGCGAACAGCGGTGGAGGTCTCTTCTTCACTCCAGAACCAGTGACGGGTCGGTCGTAGTACGTGATAACTGCTGTAGCGCCGTGGTCGGCCACCCTGACGTCGTCAGAATATCTTCTGACGCTCTACTTTTTGGCCGTTGCGGCGCTCGCGCTGTTCGCCGGCTTCGTTCGAGCGTGGCTGACCCGCGGTGAAGTGGGGTCGCGGTATCGGCCGGCCGTCGTCGCGCGCATCTGCATCACGGCGATTGCCACGGTGTCGTACATCGCGCTGGTGGTGAGCTTCGTCACCGGGTACGACAAGACGCCTGCCGGATACGTGCCGAATGACGGCGCGATCTTCGGTTTCGCTGCCCGGTATATGGACTGGTCGCTGAACGTGCCACTGCTCTCGGTAGAACTGCTGGCCGTGTGTGCGGCGGTGGGCGCTGTTGCACGTCAGGCGCGGCTCGTGGCGGCCGCCAGCGCGTTTCTGATGATCTTCACGGGCTTTCTCGGCGCCTTCATCATCGGCGGCGGAACAGACACGGCCCAGCTCATTGTCTGGGGCGCCGTGAGCTGCGTGTTCTGGTTCGTCACCATCGTGGTTCTCGTTCGGGGAGTTCTCGCCTCCCGCGAGGGGCTCACGCCGGACGCAAACCGGCTTCTGCGGCGGGCGGCGACCCTGTTGCTATCGGGGTGGGTGGTGTACCCCGTGGTATACCTCATCCAGATCTTCGGCGACGGTGGCGGTTGGGCGGCGACCATGCAGATCGCGCTCTGCGTGGCCGACGTCACGATCAAGATCGGGTTCGGCACGCTGATCCACCGGGTGGCGAAGCTGCGCACGGCTGAAGATGTACGGGCAGGTGACGACGTGCATCCGGAGTCGATCTGGATCTCGTCGGTCAAGCAGTCTGATGCAGGAGTGCCGCGGGAGGTCTACCTGGCTGCCGGGGCGTCGATTCACGAGCGACGGGTGAGGCCGCCGACCGGTTCGGCCGTGGCCTCGCCACTGCCCGACGAACGAGAAAACTGAAGAATACACCCGTTCGGCTCTGATCTTGCTCTGTCTGTCGACCCCCTTGAATCGTCGGGCAAACGTGGCAATGGTTGATGCATGAGACGTATTTCATACAGCGGCGGGTCTTTTCTCACCACAGACGGCGTTGCCGACGCCTTGCTGCACTTCGTGGCCGCCCTCGGGTCGAGTCACCGGGCCGAGGCCGTCGACATACCGATCGTGCGCGACGACGGGCAGACCGACACTGTTCAGCTGGTGATCGGGCCCGCGAGCGAGCTCGTGAGCGCGTCGGAGTCGACGACAATGCCCGACCCCGACTCGGCGGAGGCCGAAGCCCGGCTGCACCGGCTCACGGAGGCGCTCGTCGGACCGAAGCCAGTGCCTTCGTCGCAAGCCGACGCCACCGCGCACGGCTACGACTTCGACGTCGAGCTCTGACCCACGGCCGGCGCTCGACTGAGGCGTCGCTGTGCGAGACCCTGTAGTCAGCTGTTCCAGCTGGCGTCGACCATGATGCCGCGCAGTGCCGCCAGGGTCTCGTGCAGCAGCTCGGGCAGCGGCACTGCCCCATTCTGATCGAGCCAGCGACCGATCGACACGCTGAAGACCGTCACCGTGAGGTGCGCGGTGAGGGTGGCCTCGAGTTCGTCTACACCTCGCGCCACGAAGCTCTGGGCGATGGCGCTGGCAAGTGCCGACTGCTTGTGCAGTTCCCGCTCGCGAAGGCCCTCGTCGGATTCGATCACGGCCTTTCTCGCCACGACGTAGTCGACCCCGCTGGAGAACTGGGCCGCGGCCACTGCCTCGAGTCCGCCCGAGATGATCTGCATGGGGGTCAGTTCGGCGGGGGCCGCTGCGATCATTTGAGCGGCGAGGGCGGGTACGTCGATTTCATTTGCGAAGAGAACTTCTTTTTTGTCAGCGAAGTGGCGAAAGAACGTACGGGTGGTGAGCCCAGCGCGCGCGGTGATCTGGGGAACTGTGGTCTCGCCGAAGCCCTGATCGGCGAACAGCTCTAACGCGGCACGCTCGAGGCGCTCACGCGCGTCGGGCTGCCATCTGCTCATGCGTCCATTCTAGTGACGCGTGATGACATCGAGTGTCGTCATGTGTAGAGTGATGGCACGCCATGTCATCAATGCGGGCGTGGATGCACAACCGACGAGCTGGCGAAAGAAGATCGAATGACGAAGCAGGTATGGATCCTCGGGGCAACCGGGCGCAGCGGCCGCGAGGTTGCTGCACGACTGGTGGGCGAAGGTATCGATGTGGTGTTGGCAGGGCGGTCGCGCGAGCGTCTTGCGGCACTGTCTGCTGAGCTCGGTGGTGGGCACCGACTGGTGGTGGGCACGCTCGACGAGAACCTCGCCGAACTCGCTGAGGCCGGTCGGAGCGCCGGGGCCGGTCGGAGTGCCGGGCAGGCGGTGCGAGATGAGGGCCCGGGGGTCGTCGTGAACACGGTGGGTCCGTTTGCGACCACCAGCCTGATGGTTGCCCGGGCATGCCCTCCCGGAACCCACTACGTCGACCTCGCCAATGAGTTCTCGGCCGTCGAGGGCATTCTTCAGCTCGACGAGCAAGCGACCGCGGCCGGCCAGGTGTTCGTCACGGGAGCTGGGTTCGGCGTTCTCGGCACCGAGAGTGTGCTGCTGCGGGTGTGCGCCGGCCTGCCGCGTCCGGCGAGCGTCCGTGTCGACGCGCTGCCGGCCCTCGCCATGGAGAGCGGCCTGCTCGGCTCGGCGTTGGCCGGGAGCATCATCGAGGTGCTCGAATTCGGAGGCCGCGAGGTGCGGGGCGGCCGTCTCGTGCGGTCGGCGACGGGGGCGCATCCGCTCACGGTTGTGACGCCCGACGGCGATGCAGTGCACACGGGCGGCGGCGCGAGCGGTGAGCTGCTCGCGGCGTGGCGAGCGAGTGGCGCTGACGAGGTGGTGGCCGCCTCGATGGCCGCGCCGTCGGGTGTGCTGCTGAGGCGCGTGGTTCTGCCGGTGCTGGGGGCGGTCATCCGGATGCCCGGGGCGAGCCGCTTCGTTGGCAACCGCGTTGCGCGCATCAGGTTCACGGCCGCGCCGATGAAGCGGTCGTCGACGTGGGCGCACGCCCGGGTGGAGTGGGCATCGGGCGAGGTGCGAGAGGGGTGGCTGCAGGCCGGCGACGCCAGCACCTTCACTGCAGACGTGATGGCCGAGGTGGCGCGGCGCCTGCTGAACGGCGAGGGCCGGCCGGGCGCGTACACCCCGGGTGCGCTGTTCGGGGCTGAACTCGCGGAGGCGGTGGGGGCGACCCTGAGCACCGCGGTCACCGTTGCCGCTACGGCAGGCACTGCAACTGCAGGCATAGCGATTGCAGGCACCGAGACGGCAGGCGCTGCCAACGCCGCGGCCTGGCTCGACGCGCCGTTCGGCCAGATGATCGTGCGCCCGGCCTCGTACACGGCTCCGGGCCCGGGCGAGATCGTGATTCGCAACCGTGCCGTTGCGGTGAACCCGCTCGATGTCATCAAGCAGACCACTGGCAACCTCATGTTCCGCTGGCTGCCCTACCCGTCGGTACTCGGCGAAGACGTGGCGGGAGACGTGGTGGAGGTGGGCCCGTTCGTCACCCGCTTCAGCGTGGGCGATCGTGTGCTGGCATACGCGCTCGGCATGGAGAAGGGGCGAAAGCACGCGGCAGAGGGCGGTTTTCAGGAGTACACGGTGGTGCGGGCGATGCTGGCCGCACCGATTCCCGAGGGCATGACGTACGAGGAGGCAGCCGTGCTTCCGCTCGGGGTGTCGACGGCGGCGTCGGCGCTGTTCCAGAAGGATCAGCTGGGGCTGCGGCATCCGACCGCGCCGCGGCAGGGCGGTGAGACCGTCGTGGTGTGGGGTGGGTCGACGAGTGTCGGCAGCAACGCGATTCAGCTGGCCGTCGCGGCGGGCTACACCGTGGTGGCGACGGCGTCGCCACAGAACCACGAGCGGCTCCGCGAACTCGGAGCGAACCGGGTCTTCGACTATGCAAGCCCGACGGTGGTGCGCGATGCGGTCGGGGCAGTGCGAGGCACCACGGTGGCCGGCGTGTTCGCGGTGGGCACCGGCTCGGCCGAGCCGAGCGTGCAGATCGCGATCGGCAGTGGATGCAAACGGGTGGCACTGGCGAGCCCATCGGTATCGTTCGGCGCGCTGCCGCCCCGCACGGGAGTTTCGCTTGCGCTGGTTCGGCTCGGCGCGCGGATGGTCGGCGGTACTGCCCTGTTGCAGGCGCGGGCGCGTTCGCGGGGCATCCGGGTGCGATTCGTGTGGGGCAGTTCGCTGATGAACAACGAGGTGGGGCCCATGCTCTGGCAGCGGTTTCTGCCCGCCGCGCTCGCCGAGGGGCGGTTTGTGCCGGCACCTGCGCCGCGGGTCGTGGGTTCGGGGCTCGGTCAGGTGCAGGTTGCCCTCGAGCGGCTGCGAGGCGGCGTCTCGGCGACGAAGCTCGTGGTCTCGCTGCCGGCTCGTCAGCCGAGCAGCTCGCCCGGGTGAGCGAGTCGCCAGGCACCGTCGGGGCCGGGAAGAGCGGCACCGAGCGCCAGCGGAACGGTGACGACGGTACTCTCGACCGGCCCGGCGACGGTGTACGTGAGCGTACCGGCGGGAGTTGCGGCGGCGGGGTCAGTTTCGCTGAGTGGGGTCACGGCGCTGCGCACCGACACGGCCGAGTTCGACCAGACGACCGTGCTGGCGCTCTCGCTCGCCACGATGGGCGCGGTGCTGCCCCAGACCGTTGAGTAACTGCCCACCACCTCTCCGGCAGTGGCCAGCTGCACCACGGTGAAGCCCTTCTTGGCCGTGTCGAGCAGTGCGGTGACGGATGCCCGGGCATCCGCCGAGCTGGCCGCACCGAGCACCACGCCGACGACGCTCAGGGTTGTGCCACCCACCGTGAAGTCGGCGGAGAACAGCAGGCACGAGCCGGCTTCGTCGGTGGTGCCGGTCTTCATTCCGTCGATGCCGTCGGAGCCGAGCAGAGTGTTGGTGTTGGTGAGTGGCGAGAGCCCGGGCACGGTCTCGTTCGCGGTCGAGACGATGGCCTTCAGTACGGGATTCGCCTCGGCGAGCGATGCAAGGGTGAGCAGATCGGTGGTGGTGCTGCGGCTGGCCGGGTTCAGGCCGCTCGAATCGACGACGGTGGTGCCGCTGAGGTTGTGTGCCGCGATGAACGCGCGAGCGGCGGTGAGGTAGTTGTCGAGCGATCCGAAGGCCCAGATGGCGATGGTCTCGCTGTAGTTGTTCGCTGATTCGAGCAGCATGATGTCAAGGATCTGCCGTTCGGTGAGCACCTGCCCCACATTGACGAGCACATATGAGCCGCCTTCGGCCTGGGTCTGGCCGAGAATGGCGAGGTCGGCTTCGGTCAGCGTGATGTTCGGGCCGTTGTCGGTCAGTGTGAGCGGCTTCGCCTCGAGCACGACCAACGTGGTCAGAATCTTTGTGACGCTGGCGATGGGTACGGGCGTCGTGCTGCCGCTCGAGGCGAGAATGGTGCTCGAGCCGGTGAGGGCGATGGCGCTCGAGCCTGCCGCTGGTGTGCTCACGACCGCCTCTGCGGCGGGGGCGACGGCCGGAACAGCGAGGGTCGCGGAGGCGGCGGGCGCGGCGGCCGTGAGCACGACAGGAACGTAGATGCCCCCCGCGATGACGACAAGCGCGACGACAAGCACGACCGAGCGCCGTGTCAGGAGGGTTCGGCGGGAGACGGGCACCCGACCATCCTACAAATCACTGCGCTCGACGAAGCTGAGTGGAGTGGGGGCCGGTTCGGTGGGGCCAGTGCAGAGCGAGTCAGTGCCGGGCGGGTCAGTACCGCGCGGGTTGGTGTCGCGCGCGTCAGTGCCGCGCGAACAGCAGGAGCAGCAGCCCAGCGGCGCCGATGACCACGAACAGGGCGATTGTGATGGCCTGGGGCCAGTAACCTTCGCGGTCGGGCGCAGAGACAGCCAGTGGCCCGGTTTCGGGCTGGGTATGGGATTCGGTCTCGGTCACGTCAGTCAACTTCCGCAGAGGGTGCTGGGTCTCTGCTTCTGACAGTAGGGGTGGGCGTCGACCGTCGCAGTCCTCTTATAGGGGGACTTCTGCCCGTAGGCTCGACGCATGCGAACCGCTTACCCCGAGATCGACCCCTATGAGATCGGCTTTCTGCCTGTGGGCGACGGCCACGAGCTGTACTGGGAGGCCTCGGGCAACCCCCACGGTAAACCGGTGGTTTTTCTGCATGGCGGGCCGGGGGCCGGCAGCAGCCCAGCGCATCGGCGACTCTTCGACCCGGCGCTCTACCGCATCATTCTGTTCGACCAGCGCGGCTGCGGGCTGAGCCTGCCGCACGCGAGCACGTCGCCCGAGCACCTCGCCACGAACACGACCTGGCACCTCGTCGCCGACATCGAGACCCTGCGCGAGCATCTCGGTATCGAGCGCTGGCAAGTGTTCGGCGGCTCGTGGGGCAGCACGCTCGGCCTCGCCTACGCCCAGACACACCCCGAACGGGTCAGCGAACTGGTGCTGCGGGGCATCTTCACGCTGCGAAAGGTCGAGCTCGACTGGTTCTACGAAGGCGCGGCGAGGCTCATTCTGCCCGATCTGTGGCAGAAATTTCTCGAACCGGTTCTTGCCAGTGACGAGACTCTGGATGACCGGGGGCACTTCATTCGCGCGTACCATCGGCTGCTGACGAACCCCGACCCGGGCATCCACGGGCCGGCTGCGGTGGCGTGGTCGGCGTGGGAGTCGCAGGCGATCACGCTGCTGCCCCGGCCGGATCTGCTCGAGAACTACTCAGAGCCCGGGTACGCGCTGGCCTTCGCTCGCATCGAGAATCACTACTTTCTGAACGGCGGATGGCTCGAAGAGGGCCAGCTGATCGCCGGCGCCTCGGCGCTCAAGGGCATCCCAGGCGCCATCATTCAGGGGCGGTACGACCTCTGCACGCCCGCGCTCACCGCCTGGGATCTGCACCAAGCGTGGCCGGAGGCCGAGTTCACCATGGTGCCCGATGCCGGGCACGCGTTCGACGAGCCCGGCATTCTCGATGCGCTGCTCGACGCTACCGACCGGTTCGCGCGGCCGTAGCGGGGGTGGGCGTTGCGGGCACGGTCGCTGTCGCTGTCGCTGTCGCTGTCGCTGTCGCTGTCGCTCGAGCGCCCGGCCCGGGCGTCGGCAGCGTGGACACCCGCCCCGACGGGAGCAACAGCGCGAGCACCGTCGACAGCGCCAGTGCGCCAGCGCCGACGAGTACGGCGGGAATCGCGGCATCCACGTACCCCGTCGGCGTCAACTGACCGCCGTGACCGGTGAACACCGCGGTGAGCACCGCGATGCCGAGAGCGACGCCGATCTCTCTGAGGGTGCTGTTCGTACCCGATGCTTTCGCCTGGTCGGTCGGCGCCATGTTCGCGAGCACGGCCGACGATGAGGGGGCGAACACCAGCCCCATGCCGATTCCGGCGAGCAAAAACGGGCCGATCATCGAGCTGTATGAGGCATCGGCTTTCAGAATGAGCGCGAGCCAGAAGATGCCGGCGGTCTGAAACGCGAGGCCGGCGACGATGAGCGCGCGGGTGCCGACCCGGGGTGTGATGAGGCCGGTCAGGGGGGCGACGATGAGGGGCGCGAGGGTCCACGGCATGGTCATGACGCCGGCCTCGAGCGGGGAGTGCCCCTGAACGATCTGCAGAAACTGGATGAGAATGAAGATCGAGCCGAAGATGCCGAAACTGAACGCGATACCGATGAGGTTGGCGACGCTGAAGCTGCGGTCACGAAAGAGCCGCAGTGGGAGGAGCGGCGCGGCACTCTTCGACTCCCACGCCACGAACGACACCAGCAGAACGGCACCGAGAATGAGGGAGCCGAGCACCTCGAAACTGCCCCAGCCCGCGTCGTTGCCGCGTACGATGCCGTAGACCACGGCGAGAATGCCGACGCCCACCAGGAGAAGGCCCACCACGTCGGCCCGCAGTTTTGCGCCGAAGGTGTTGGGCAGGGCCAGCAGAGCGAGTGGCACTGACACGATGCCTACGGGCACGTTCAGCCAGAAGATCGCCTGCCAGTCGAAGCCTTCGATGACCGCGCCGCCGATGAGGGGCCCGAGGGCCACGCCGAGGCCCGAGACGCCGCCCCAGATTCCGATGGCGAGGGGTCGGAGCCGAGTACTGACTGACCCGACCAGCAGGGTGAGCGAGAGCGGCATGAGGGCAGCCGCCCCGACGCCCTGGAAGGCGCGGCCGACGATGAGCATCCACGACTCGGTGCTGAGCGCAGAGAATGCCGACGCCACGGTGAACAGTGCGATGCCGAACACGAACACGCTGCGCCGGCCGAGCCGGTCACCCACCGCGACGGCCATCAGCATGAAGGTGGCGAACGAGAGCGTGTACGCGTTGACGAACCACTGCAGCTCGCCGATGGAGGCGTTCAGATCGACCCGGATGACCGGCAGTGCACTGGTCATGATGAGGTTGTCGAGCGTGGCCATGAACATGGGCAGCGATGCCGCCACGATGGCAAGCCAAATGGGAATGCGCCGCCGCGCTGCAGTGGGCGAACCCGCTGCGGTGGCAGCAGGCGTGGTGGCAGACATGCCGTCTCGTTTCGTTCGAAGGGGTTGTGCAGTGAGAACCGCCGACCCGCTAAGGCATCATACGATTACCTAAACAGTAGTTATCGGCTGATACCATGTCAAGGTGACGCAGACAGACGACCACCCGGCGACGCGAATGCGTGCCGCAGAACGGCGAGAACTTGTGCTCGACGCTGCCATGCAGGTGTTCGGAGACTATGGATACGTGGGCTCGACCACCGCGCAGGTGGCGCGCGCGGCAGGCGTGAGTCAACCGTACGTCGTGCGCATGTTCGGTACGAAAGAACAATTGTTCCTCGACGTCATCACTCGCGCACTCGAGCGTCTGCTCACGTCGTTTCGGCAGGCGGTCGCCGACACGGCGTCGGCCGAACCCCTCACTCAGCGGCTCGGTTCTGCCTACGTGAACCAGCTGCGCGACCGCGGGCTGCTGCTCTCGCTGATGCACGCCTTCGTGCTGGGCAAAGACCCGGTCATCGGCCCGGCCGGCCGCGGCGGGTTCATGCAGGTGTACCGGTTTCTCCGCGACGAGGCCGGTTTCGGCGCTGCGGAGGCGCAGGGGTTCCTGGCCGAAGGCATGCTGATCAACACGATGATCGGGCTGCGCATGACCGACGAATTCGACGGCGACCCCGAGGTGCGCGAACTGCTCGAGTGCGCGTTTCCGACCAAAATCGACCTCGTGCGGAGCCTCGCGCAGTAGCGCAGTAGCGCAGTAGCGCAGCCGCTCAGCCGCTCGTCGAGTCGGCAGAGTTTGCGCCTGCTGAGGCCTCGCACCCGCAAACATCGCCGAGTCGATGGGGTGGGGTGGGGCTGGTTGCCGGGTCGATGCCCACGAGGGCGGCGCCGACAGCCGCGGCGGGGAAGCCTTCGGGCAGCAGCTCGACACGGCGCCCGAGGTCGAGCGAGGCGATGAACGGCGAGGCCAGCGCCCACCCGGCGAGCACGCCGTGCACCGCGTCGAGCAGTGGGGTGCCGAGGTTGCTGAGTCCGCCGCCGATGACCACGACATCGACGTCGACCGTGAGCACCAGCACGCGCACGGCCGAGGCGATGCCTTCGATGAAGCGCTGGCGAACATCCACCGCGTAGAGATCACCAGCGTCAGCGGCCGCGAACAGTGACTGCGCGGGTCGCTGGTCGTCGGTCGACCACTGGCGCGCGATAGCCGAGCCCGATGCCACCGTTTCGAGGCAGCCGCGCTGGCCGCACGGGCAGAGCGCCCCCGCTGGATCGATGGGAATGTGACCGATCTCGCCAGCCGCCCCCCACGACCCCCGCCAGAGCTCGCCCCCCAGAACGAGGCCCGCGGCAAGCCCGGTACCGAGGTTGAGGTATGCCATTGTGTGCGCCGCGGCGTGGGCGGGGGTGTGCTCGAGCAGGGAGTACGCTCCGAGGGCGGCTGCCTTCACATCGTTTTCGACTCGCACCCGCACGCCGAGGCGGCGTTCGAGGGCGTCGCCCAGGTCGAGCTCGTCGAGGCCCAGATTGACGGCGTGCGAGACGTGCCCGGTGGCGCTGTCGACCGTGCCGGGAATGCCGATGCCGATCGACGCGATGCTACTGGTGGAGTCGTCGCTCGCCGTGCCTGCGACGCCGGGCAGGGCAAGCAGCTGCGTCACGGCCGCCACCGCTGTGTTGACAACTTCTGCCGCACCGAAGCCGGTGGCCAGCCGCAGCCGGTCCACGATGACGCCACCATCGTCGATGGCCACCGCGTCGGTCTTCGTGCCGCCGATGTCGATGCCGATTCTCATACCGCATCCCCGAGCAGAGCCCGAAGGGCGCCACCCACGGCGGCCGATGCGCCGAACGTGGCGATGTCGGCGAACTGTCGGTCGAGCGACGGCCATCCCATGTCGACGACAACGACGGTTCCGGATGCCCGCAACATGCCAATCGTCTCGACCACCCACGGCGTGAGATGGTTCGCCTTGCCCACCACGAGTAACCGCACGCCAGTGCCAGTGCCCCCGGCTGTGTCTCTGTCTCTTATACACATCT
>NZ_JASJXO010000043.1:0-33796 GCF_035018625.1 Subtercola sp. RTI3
GAACGCTCCGACGGTACTGATGGTTGTGAGAAGCAGATAGAGAAATACCGGGCCTCGAATGAGGGGAAGTGTGACGTGCCGAAAGACCTGAATGGCGCGCGCCCCATCGATGCGTGCGGCCTCGATGAGTTCCACCGGAACGTCTTCGAGCGCGGCTTGGAACATGATCATGGCGAAGGCGATGCCCCGCCAAATGTTCACGGCGACGACCGACGCCAGTGGCACCACCTGCAGCCAGTCTGTCGATCCTGCGCCGAAGAAACTGGTCAGCAGGTTCAGCGTGCCAGACGAGTTGTTCGAGAGCACGCTGGCCCAGGTGAGTGAGGCGACAACCTCTGGTACGACCATCGGCATGAGGATCGCGGCGCCGAAGATACCCTTGCCCCGAATCCAGGGGCGGCTCAGCAGAATGGCCGCAACCATGCCCAGCACCGTCTGGCCGATGATGGCCGAGTACAGCACGAACTCCCCGGTGTGCCCGAGTGAAGACAGAAAGTCAGCGTTTGTCAGCAGGTAGGCGTAGTTGTCGAAGCCGACCAACTTGGGGCTGCGGGCGGCGAAGCCGGTGAGCTGCGTGTTGGTGAAGCTGAGGTACATGCCGTAGACGGCCGGTGCCACGATGAACACAATGATGAGCACGGCGGCCGGGCCGAGCAACAGCGCGATGAGCGGTGTCGAACGGCGGCGACGGCGCTTCCGCGCTGGCGGCTGTGAGGCCGCCAGCGCAGAAGCCGGTGCAGTTACGGTCGACGTCATTATTTGATGAGGCTGGGGCCGAGCAGGTCGGTCGCGTCCTTCTTGAACGCGTCGTAGGCCTGGTCTCCGTCAGCGGTGCCACTGATGATGAGTTCGGTCGCTGCGGCTACCGCCTGGGCGATCTGGTCTGCGCCGTCACCCGTCGGAACATAGACGCTGCTCGCAAGGTTCTTACCCGCCGCGATCAGTTTGGGTTCGTCGGCATAGGGCTTCACATCGGCGAGATCGTCACGCGGAGAAGCTGCGCCCGAACTCACCAGCTGGTCTGCCAGCGGTTCTCCTGCCGAGAGGTACTCGGCCAACAGCATCGCCTCGTCTTTGTGCTGACTCTTCTCTGGAATGCCGAAACCGAAACCGAGACCGCTCCAGCCATAGGGCGTGTCACCGCTGCGGAGCCCAGGGTACTGCCACGTGTCCACGACGTTGTTCAAGTCGGGGATAGGTGCTTTACCAGCGGGGCCCCAGTCGAACTTCCAACCCGAGGTGCCCTGCGCGGCGACGGGAATCGTGCCAGCCGGGAACCCGACGTATTTGGTCGGCTCCCAGGGGTTCGGGTTCTGCAGGTCTTGAACTGGGAGAAGGCCCTTGGAGAAGAGTTGGCTGTACAGGTCGAACACCGCGTGGAAACCACTGCTGTTCAGATCCCACTTGCCGGTGTCCAAGCTGTAGTAGTTTTTGTCGGTTCCACCGAGAATCGGCTGAAACCCTTCGGTCCACGTGCTTCCACCCCAGGCGGTGCCAGCCGGGATCACGATTGGTGTGCCGCCGGTCTTATTCTTGACCTCCACCATGCGGGCGAGCAGGTCGTCCCACGTGGCCGGCTGGGTCGTAGAGATGCCGAGGCTCGTCAGCACGTCTTTTCGGTAGAAGAGGTTCTGCACACCCGTTTCGTGTACGAGATCGTAGACGTGACCGTCTTGACGGGCCGAAGCCGTCTTGATCTGCGGGTAGTAGTGCGACCACCCGTCCCAGTTGTTGAGGTAGTCGTCAAGAGGAGCAAGATAGCCCGCGCCGGCGAAGCCCGGAACGACGCTGTCACCAAGGTCGAGAACATCGGGTGCCTGGCCTGCGATGAGCTGCTGCGTGATTTTGGTCTTGAACTGGTCGTCAGTGAGAACGTCTGCCACCATGGTGACTTTGATGTTCTTGCCCTGCTTCTTCATCTCCGCTTCGAAGCCGGGAATCAGCTTGTTGACGGCATCGATTCGGGTCTGTTGATACTCCGTGATGGAGATGTTGACAACCCCATCGCTGTTGCTGTTGCTGCTTGCGGAGCAGGCGCTGAGCCCACCCGCCGCGACGACGCTCGCGGCGAGGAGGCCGATCACGCGAGAACGCTTCATTGCGGAACCTCTCTTGAACCCTATCCTGTTGGCTACTTTGCCTATTCGATGGGATAAAGCATGTTGCAATGTTAGGACACACTCTCGGTGGCGTCAATACTTTTGCCTAGTTGATAGAATTACTCCAGCGCGACAAGATGTGGCAACGCACCGCACCGACCGATAGCTAGGGAGGCATGACCGTGCTTCGAGGCAGCAACCTCCTTCGCCTGGCCGACTATAACGAAGCCGTCGTGCTTGATCTCATCCGTCGTAACCCCGGTAAGAGCCGGGCCGACCTGCAGAGAGACTCCGGGCTCGCGTCGCAGACCATCTCCAACATCACTCGCCGTCTGATCGAAGCCGAGATGATTCGAGAGAGCGCCCCGAGCAACACGCTTCGCGGAAGACCCAGCATTCCGCTCGCTGTCAACGGCAGCGGAACTTTTTCCATCGGTGTTCACATCGACCCTGCCCGCCTGACCATCCTGCTGCTCGATGTTGCCGGGGAAGTGCGCGACTGGAAGCAGCTGCGCACCCCGCAAGCCACGAGTCCCGAAGATATGACCTCGCTCATCGCCGTGAGTACGGGGCGCCTCATTCGCGAATCGGGCGTCGATCGCGACCGAGTACTCGGGCTCGGCATTGCTGTACCAGGCCCCCTCGACGTTCGCACAGGCGTAGTGCTCGACCCGCCGCAGCTGCCGAAGTGGCGAGATGTGCGCCTCCGCGCAGACCTCCACGATGCGACCGGTATGCCCGTACTGCTCGACAAAGACGTCACCGCCTCAGCCACCGCAGAGCTGCGTCACTCTGATGACGCGGATTTTCTCTTCATCTACCTCGGCTCCGGTGTCGGCGCGTCGGTCGTCACCCAGGGCCAAGTGCTTCGGGGGGTGAGCAACAACATCGGTGAGATCGGAGACATTCTTGTCGACCCGTCAGCCGAAGATCTCGGGTGGAGCGGGCGACGGGGCGGGCTTGCCGCGGCCTGCGTGCCCGAGGCGCTCGTCATCCAGGCCTCGCAGGCCGGCCTTCTGCCTCTGCCCGATCTCGACGACTACCTCGCCATCGACGATGCCTGCACGACGCTGACAGAGCTCGCTGCCAGCGGAAACACCGTAGCCCAGGCACTTCTGTACCGCGCCGCACAAAGGGTTGCGGTGGGTATCGGCGTTCTTGTGAACTTTCTCGATGTTCCACGAGTTGTGCTTGGTGGCCCCGCCTGGAACCGGCTGGCGAGCACCTTTCTACCGATCCTCGAAGACGCGGTGCGGAGCGAGCTCGTCGTGTCCCGAGACGTCTTCTCTGTCGTCGGCTCCGCGGTCGGCGAACAGATTGCCGCCCAGGGCGCCGCCGAACTCGTCATGGACCACTTTCTGGCGCCGCGTCCGAGCGTGCTCTTCATGGACTGAGGCGCACTGTCGGTTCGAGTCGTCTGCGATGCGATGCAATGCAATGCAATGCAACCACCGAAGGCCGCCGACCGGCCCGACACCACTGTGGATGCGGGTCGACCGGCGGCCTTCGCGAGCGCCTGAAGGCCGGAGCGCGTTACCGCATCTGCCGACGGCGGCGACCAGCGACGAAGACGCCAGCACCCGCGGCCAGAAGGAGCGTCGCCACGAGGCCGATCAGCGCCACCTCTGAACCCGTCGCCGCGAGGTTACCCGAGGGCGACTGCCCGTTGCCCTGGCCGGCGACGGGCGCCGGAGTAGCTGGGGAGGAGCCGCCGCCGATCGTGGGAGGAGGTGTCGGTGTGGAGGTGGGGATGGCATCCGCCTCCGTCGAGAAGGCGACGGTCGTCGCCTCGGAGAGCGGCCGAGCCGCCACCTTCACCGAAACCGTTCGCGATGCGGCATCGTATGTCCACGCAGATGCGCCGACGGCGACACCGTCAACGGTGACCACTGCAGGCTGGGCGGCGTTCGTGAAGGCTGCCGTCCAAGCGCGGTTCGTGACCTGGCCGGTGAAGGTGCCAGAGACGGGAGCGATGTTCAGTTTTCCGCCGGTGGCCTGCTGCGTGTACGACAACGCCGTGGTGGCACTCTTCACGCTCTCGGCCGCGCCGCCATCATCCTCGTAGAGGGTGAATGACCCGTCGGCGCCCGTGGCCACGTTGACAGTGACATCTGTCAGCGGGTTCTGGCTGTCATTGGTCACGTTGTTGGTGCGGGTCGGCACGATTCCACCGGAGCGAACGAATACCGGCATGCGATCAAGACCCGTCGTCACGTCAGCGGTGGTTCCTCCCTCGTGAGTCTCGCCGGTGAAGTAGTCGACCCACTGGCTGCCGTCGGGAAACCAGACCGAGGTCGTCGCAGTGTCACCGGGAGTGGTGACCGGCGCGACGAGAATGTCTGAACCGTAGAGGTACTCCCGGCCCGCCATCGAGTAGGCCTGCTGCGAGGTGGGGTACTGCAGGTACAGCGGCTTCACGATCGGCGTGCCGGTTGCGGTGGCCTGCGCGGCGAGGGTGTACGAAAGCGGCACCAGGCTTTCGCGCAGGTTCAGGAACGACGTGGCCGAGGCATCCGTGGCCGCATCGTACTGCCAGGGCAGTCGGTCGCTGTGGTTGCTGTGCAGACGATCGATCGGCTGAAAAGCACCGAACTGCACCCAACGGGCATACAGGTCACCCGGCAACTGCGTACTGCCTTCTTCGGCACCAGGCTTCTGGTCTCCCCCGAAGTGGCCACCGATGTCGTGGCTGATCGAAGCCAGGCCTGTTGCCGCCGATTCGCCGGGCGTGTAGCCCACCTCCCCCTGCAGCATCTGCCACGTCGATCGGGTGTCACCGGTGAAATGCAGTGTCGTGCGCTTGTCGGCCCACGGCCCGGTCGGAACCGCCTGCGGGTTGCCGTACCCGCCGGCCGTCAGCGAGCCGTATGCCCGCGAGAATGCGAAGCCCCGGCCGCCGAGTGCATCGTTGGTGTATGCAGCGTACTGGCTGTTGATGAACGCGTCGGGGGTGACGCCGTTCGCCGAGTATTTCGACTGCTCGTTGCAGCACCAGTCAAGCCAATAGATGTCGGCGCCATCGCTCTGAAACTCACTGTGCAGATCGAAGTACGCCTTCAGCTGGGCAGGGTCTGACCAGTCGATGAGAAACTTGTTGGTGTCGGTACTCGGGCTGAAGGCTCCGTTGGCCGTGGTCTGGGCGGCCGCGAACTTCGGGTCGTCAGACTGGATGGTCGGGTGGATGTTCAGGGTGTTGTGAATGCCCTCGGCCTCGAGGGAGGCGAGAAGACCCTTCATGTCGGGGAATTTGTTCGTGTCGACTTCCCACCCGTTCCAGGTGTCTTTTGCCTTGAAATCGGTGTCGATCGCCATCACATCGACCGGCACACCCTCTGAACGGAATTTCGGCACGATCTGATCGGTGAACTCAGAAGCGGTGCGGTCGTAGTACTCCGAATACCAGACGCCGTAGGCCCACTGGGGTAGCAACATGGTCGGGCCGGTCAGCTGCGAGAGGTCTTTCAAAGCTTGTTCGTAGTTGGTGCCGTACCCGAAGACGTATCCGTCGTGATAGGCCTGGCCGCCGTGGTCACCGCGTGCGGTGACAGCCTTCGTTGTCGGGTCGTAGAGGCTCGACGTGGTGTCATCGACGAGCGACCAGCCGTCTTGAAACAAGAGACCCGGGTTCGTCTTGGGGGAACCGTTCACCTGGTCGAGGTCGCGGCGGTAGCCGCCCAGTGCGGCATGCGGCGCGAGCAAGGGCGAATCACTCTGCACGAGAGCGACAGTGTCGATGTTGAGCTGGCAACTGGATGCATCGGGGCAACCGATCGTGACGTCATTGTTGCCCGCGGCGAGCTGAATTGGCGTGCTGACGGTGTTCCAGTAGTCCCAGCCGCTCGTTGCGGGTAGCGAGACAGCGGTCGGTGTGCCCGAATTGGACTGTACAGCGATGCTGCGAGCGGCGCTCTGCCCGTTGGCGTAGCGCACCTGCATCGCGTATTCGCCGTCGGCGGGCACGCCCGTCACATGTGTTGTTGCCGAGGCACCCTGGCCGAGACCGGCGAGAAAGCTGCCGGCGGAAGCGCCATTGTGGTCTGCGCCGATGTTGGCGCCCCCGGCAAGGGTGCCGGTTTCTGCCTCACACAGAGCACCGAAGGTGCATGACGAGACCGCAACGGTCGGGGCCGGATAGCCCGCCCCCGGAGCGACGAGCGCCAGACTGTCGAGGTTGATCTGGCCCGAGTCGCCGGCGGCGCGCGTGACGGTAATGCGGTGTTCGCCCTGCGTCAGCGTGAGCGGAACCGACGCGAGCGACCAGGAATCCCAACCGGCCGTCGGCGGCAGGGTGAGGGTCTGGGCGGCGCCACCATCGACCGAAGCGCTGAGGGTACGATCGGTGACCTTGCCGTCACCGCCCTGGCTGTTGGCATAGCGCAGCGTGAGGTTGTCGGTGCCGGCCTGGCCGATCGTGGTCTGGAAGGTGAGAGCGTTGCCGACAGCCTCGTAGCCGGCAACGAACCCCTGCCCGGTGTACCCCGAGTGGTTTGTCGCCAGGCTCAGCCCGGCGAGTGACAGCCCCTCGGCTTCACAGAGTGAACCCGAGATGCACTCGGCCGCATCGGTCGTCGCCCACGGCGAACCGGAGACACTCTGGCCAGACGAGGTGACCAACGAGACCGAGAGATTCTCTCCAGTGAAGTCGCCCGAACCCACCCGGTACTTCACGAGCATCTGACCGGTGTCGATCGTGAGCCAGCCGTCGGTGGTCGTCGTCGTGAACGGCGCGGCAGCGAAGTCGTCGCGGCCGACGACGTTGAAGGTCGCCCCGTCGGTGAACTGACCATCGCCGGCGTACTCCGTGCGAATGACCGTCGGTGACACGATCTGAAAGCGAGCATCACCAGAGGCGACAGTCTGTGCTGCGAGGCCTGTGTTGGGTTGGGCGGCTACAGGCAGGGCGGTCAAGCCGACCACCCCGAGAGCCGTGCCGGCTACAAGTAGTGACGCGAGCATCCGCTTTCGCCGTCTGGTTTCTGCCACGAGCAATCTCCTTTGTTTGCTGGGTGAATGCCGTGCGCTGGCGCCAAGACGATGATTCACATCGTGGGCGGTAGGGGCGCGGATCCTTGTTGAGTTTATCCTGTGAACTCAATATGTAAACATACAGAATTGCGGAGCACTCAATCAAGACCCAAAAAGCCTTCGTTGGCTCGTGCTGCTTTTGCCTCCTTCCGATCCGTCGCACACGTCGGAACTAAGAACGTCGTTCGGCGCGTTCGAGCTCGTGCGCGAGCGAGTCGAGTTCCGCACCTCCGGCCATGAGACTCGTCAGCTCGCCCAGCGTGATCTGAGACTTTTCAAAATCCCCGATGCTTGTGCCTCGGTTGAGAAGAAGAAACCTGTCGCCGACAGGATAGGCGTGATGCGGATTGTGGGTGATGAATACAACTCCGAGTCCTTTGTCGCGCGCCCGGGCGATATAGCGAAGAACAACGCCAGATTGCTTGACGCCAAGCGCCGCCGTGGGCTCGTCCAGAATCAAGACGCGAGCCCCGAAGTACACTGCCCGCGCGATTGCAACGCATTGCCGTTCACCGCCGGACAGAGTACCGATGGGTTGATCTACATCACGTAGATCGATGCCCATGTTCGCGAGTTCCTCGACGGTCACTCGCTTCATCTCTTTCACGTCGAGGCGCCGAAAAGGACCTGTGCCTCGGGTCAGCTCCGAGCCGAGAAAGAAATTGCGCCAGACCGGCATCAAGGGAACCACGGCGAGGTCTTGATAGACCGTCGCGATGCCCATGTCGAGCGCCGCTCGAGGCGATGAGAACGTAACCGCAACACCATCTATCAGAAGCTGGCCCTCGCTCGGCGTGTGAGCGCCTGCGAGAATTTTGATGAATGTGGACTTTCCAGCGCCATTGTCACCGAGCACACATGTCACTTGGCCGGCGTTCACTTTGGTGGTGATGCCTGAAAGAGCATTCACTGCTCCATAGCTTTTACCGATTGCATTGACCTCGATGATCGTTGCCGGGGTGGTGGGTAGCGTGACGGTCATCGACTTCCTCCTGTTGCTCTTCTGCGAACCCAGTGATTCAGGAAAACCGCGAGCAGGAGCATGCCGCCCAAAACGGTTCGGAGCCAGTTCGTGTCCCACTGAGCGAAGGTGATGCCCTGGAAGACCATGCCGTAAATCAGTGCGCCAAGCGCAGCGCCAACCGCCGACCCGTAACCACCGGTCAGAAGGCATCCGCCCACGACGGCGCAAATGATGTAGATGAATTCTTGTCCGACACCAGTATTGGCTTGCACTGTCGAAGTACGGAACAGGGAGATCATTCCGACGAGCCAGGCAGCCCCTGAGGTGGTCATGAACAGGCCGACTTTGGTTTTCATAACAGGCACGCCGACCTGACGCGAGGAGTTCAGCGCTCCGCCGACAGCAAAAATCCAGTTGCCAGCGCGAGTACGGAGAAGCACCCAGGTGGCGATGATGGTCACAACGATCCACCAGACGACGGAGATGTAGAACACGCCGCCGCCGATAGTGAGCGAGGAGCCGAAGAACGCTGCGATCGAATCGTAGAACGGAACTTTCGTCATGCCCTGAATCGCGACCTGGCCGGTCAAGAGTTTCGTGACGGCAAGGTCTGCGCCGGCGAGAACGAAGAACGTGCCGAGGGTGACGATGAAGCTCGGCAGGCCTGTGCGCATGACGACGTATCCGTTGAGCGCTCCAATCGCAAGAGCGACGGCGAGCGACACGATCGCTGCGACCCAGATGTTCACCCCGAATTGAGTGGTCAGGATTCCGACCACAAGAGCGGTAAAGCCGGTCATGACGCCTGCGGAGAGGTCGAACTCGCCACCGATCATCAGCAAGGCCACTGCCACGGCCATGATGCCGAAGGTCGAGGCAGATTCGAGCCAGACACCAGCCCCTGGCAACGTGAGGAAGGTGGTGGTGTAGACGGAGAAGAAGATCATGACGGCAAGTGCCGCGACCAGTGCGCCTGTCTCGGGTCGTCCTAATATGCGGCGAATGGGCCGGTTCTCAACACGCGGCCGCGTCGCGATGGTCATGATGTCTGTTGTTGTCACAGGGTGTCCTTTCGTGTAATGCGGGGAAAGCGCGCAACCGTGCGCCCCTCCCCCGCATTGACCGGAATGCTAGCGGGTGCCGTTCTTGGCGAACTGCGCAACCTGTGCGGCATTGTCTTTCGTGACGAATGCCGGCCCGGAGTAGACGGGCTGGCCACCACCGATGATGTTGCCATTGGTGCTGTCGAGGAACAGAGCTGTGACACCGAGGAAACCTTGCACGTAGGGCTGCTGGTCTACGGCGAACAAGATAGTGCCGGCCTGAACGTCAGCGACGACGTCTTCAGACAGGTCGAATGTTGCGACCTTCGCGGTGCTGTTCGATTCACTGACGCCGCCGACCGCGTCAAGGGCGTACTGTCCACCCAAGGTCAGCACGCCGTCGATGGAAGGGTCTGCTTGAAGCTTTGACTTGATCGTGGCCTTGACCTCCGAGTCGTTCGTGCCATCGACCTGCAGGTTGGTCATCGTGCCTTTGAAGGTCGACGTGGCAGCCTTGCACCGTTGCTCGAGTCCGACATTGCCTGCTTCCTGGATGACGCACAGAACGTTCTTCAGGCTGGAGTCGTTCAGCTTGTTGCCGACGGCCTGGCCTGCCACCGTCTCGCTCTGGCCGATGTGGGTGATTGCACCGTATGCTGCTGACTCCTCGATGCCCGAGTTGATCGTCACGACGGGGATGCCTGCTGCGACAGCCGCTTTGATGCTCGTCTTGAGGCCTTCGGGATTAGCCATCGACACGACGATTCCGTTGACCTTCTGAGCGACGGCGTTGTCGATCAGTTGCGCGAACCTGCAGCTTCGGCACCAGACTTCACGCGATCCCAGAAGGCATCACCGGGGCCTGAGTGAGTGATCACGGCGTAGGTGTACTTCGCACCGTTCGGGTTGGCAGAGTTCGTAGCCTGGCCGGTGCCGGAACAGGCCGTCAGTAGAATTCCGGCGACGGCGACAATGCCGATCCCGGTGAATAGTCTCTTCATTATTTGCGTTCCTCTTGTTGTGTGCATCCACCTGATGTGGCGGGGTGAGAACTGCTGACTGACGTCAGTGCACGAAGGAACATTCTGTCCTCTGAAAGCAAGATCTTCATCGAGCTGCCTACCTGCATGTTTTGACGTCAGCGTCAGCATGATTCTGCGGCATCATCTCTCCCGATGTCAATACTTAGTCCTTACATTCTCTCATTCTGCGTATAATTGGTCTGTACGATCATTCAAAGACGAATTGAGGCAGCGCATGACACATCGCAAAACCATTGGAGTGGGCCTGATCTCGGTCGGCTGGATGGGGCGTCTGCACTCGCGCGCCTATCTCGCTGCCGCTCAGCACTACCCGGAGATCCCCGTTCGCGCTGCATTGGTTGTCGCAGCAGATCCAGACGAGAAGTCTCGCGAGTACGCCACTGATGTTCTCGGCTACCGGGAGTCTGTCTCCGACTACCGGGCGGTCCTTGCGCATCCTGATGTTGATGTGGTGTCGATTTGTTCGCCGAATTTTCTGCATGAAGAGATGGCGCTCGCCGCAATTGCCGCGGGCAAACCGTTTTGGATCGAAAAGCCGATGGGACGCGGCGTGCTCGAATCCCGACATATTGCCGAAGCCGCGTCGGCCGCTCAGGTGGTGTCGTCTGTGGGGTTCAACTATCGAAACGCACCGGCGGTGGAGCACGCCCGGCGGCTCGTGCGCGACGGCGCGCTAGGCACCATCACCAACGTGCGAGTGGCATTCATGGCCGACTACTCCGCCGACCCCCTGGGCGCCTTGACATGGCGTTTCAAGAGAGATCTTGCGGGCAGCGGCGTGCTCGGTGACCTCCTCTCGCATGGCGCCGACCTGGCCCAGTATGTCGTCGGCAGAATCGTTTCGGTCACCGCGATGACCGAAACATTCATCCCACAACGTCCGTTACCGGCGTCTGGGGCGGTCAGCCATTTCAGCCGCGGTACCGAGGATGCCCCGATGGGCTCGGTCGAAAATGAGGACTATGCGGCCCTCCTCGCTCGGTTCGCCGGTGGCGGCGTCGCTGTTCTTGAATCGAGTCGGGTATCGGTGGGACCCCGAGCGCAGTATGTACTCGAGGTCTACGGCACCAAAGGGTCACTTCGGTGGGACTTCCAGCGCATGAACGAGCTAGAAATCGCTGACGACCTGTCTGGATTCCGAACAGTGCTGATGGGCCCCGGAATGGGCGACTTCGCGCGGTTCCAGCCCGGGGCAGGAACCGGGATGGGTTTCGATGATCTGAAGACGGTAGAGGCGTCGCTGTTTCTCCGCTCGGTTCTGGAGAACCGGCAATACTCTGCTTCGGCGACGGATGCGTGGGCCGCAGCTGAGATTGTTCACGCGGCACAGACCAGCGCCGAGACAGGCGCATGGGTCGCTGTCGGAGAAACCATGACCCAACACGGGCCGAGTCAATCGGGGCTGACTGACGACGTCGTCAGCTGAAGGCGGCCTGAAACGCGTCGAGTGCGGCGTCGGGGTCGCCGCTCGCCCAGCCTTCCAGGGCCACTACGCCCTCATAACCAAGCGATCGTAGCTCAGCTGCGATCGCTTGGTACCTAATCTCTCCGGTGCCGGGTTCGCACCGGCCGGGAACGTCAGCTACCTGGATTTCACCGACCCACGGCAGTGCGCGGCGAACGAGATCGATGAGGTTTCCTTCGCCGATTTGGGCGTGGTAGAGATCCAGGTTCAGTTTGAGCCCAGGGCTGTCGACAGCGGAGACCAAAGCGAGGGTATCTGCGGCCCTGGCGAACGGGGTGCCGGGATGATCGACGGCAGTATTCAGGTTCTCCAGGGTGAATACTCGGCCGGCACTCTCACCGAGTTCCGCGATGCGGCGGAGCGTGTCTTCTGCCGTGAGCCAATCGGCACCGGTAACGTGGTGCCCCGAGATGACAGGCAACCCCTTCGCATCGAGACCGGTGCCGTGCAGGTTCAATCGTGGCGAGTTGATGATTTCGGCGGCCTGCAGCGATTCTGCAGCCGTACTCAAGAGTTCCCGAATGCCCTCTGCGCTCGTCAGGTCTCCCCGCAGGTAGCCCGTCATTGAGGAAATAACGGCCCCGGTCGCTGCAATCTCCGTGAGATTCTTGGTGTTCCAGCCCCAGATCTCCACTTCGAATCCTCGCTCGTGGAGTCGCTTCACGCGCTCTGTGAACGGGAGCTTCAGGTACAGCATTTCTGCCGATGCGGCGAGGCGGAAGCTCATGAAAGGTCGACAGCGACAGCGGTGTGCTGCTCCGCTGAGCGTTGGGCTGCGTCGGCAAGGATGAGAGCGGCGCGGCCGTCGTCAAACGTCGGGCTCGTCGACGCCTCACCGCGGGCAAGTTTGACGAATTCCTCCAGTTCTGCGGCGTATGCTCCGGCGTAACGCTCGAGGAAGAAGTCCTGGTACGGCGGCCGAGACTCAACTGCGGTTGCGGTCGAGACGCTCACCAGGCTGGTTCCCTGATTTGCGACCTGAAGCATGCCGAGAGCGCCGAATGCTTCGATGCGCTGGTCATAGCCGACGGCGCTGTGTCGGGAGTTCGTGATGGTCACGATCGCGCCGGACGCCGCCCGCAGTACCGTCACGGCCGTGTCGAAGTCGCCGTGCTCGCGCGCTCCGGCATCGAAGGTTCTGGTACCGACGGCGCTCACCTCGACGATGTCGGACACAAAGAACCGGGCCATGTCGAAGTCGTGAATGGTCATGTCACGAAAGATACCTCCGGACACGCCCACGTAGGCCGCGGGCGGCGCAGACGGGTCGCGGCTGATGATCGAGAGCTGCTCAATATCACCGATTTCTCCGGCCGCCACTCTCGCGCGCGCCTCGGCAAAGCCGGGATCGAACCGACGGTTGAAGCCAAGCGCGATCGGTACGCCCGACGATGCGACCCTCGCCCGAAGCCCTTCGACGCGCACGATGTCGAGGTCGATGGGCTTTTCGCACAATGCGGGAATGCCTGCGTCGAGTGCCGCTGAGATGAGGTCGATGTGGGTGGCTGTGGGCGAGGCGATGAGCACTGCATCTACTTCGCCTGACGCGAAGACTTCGTCAGCCGAATCGGTCACTGTTCCGCCGTAGACCGAGGCTGCTCTTTTGGCACCGTCGATGAACGGGTCGCACACCCAACTCAGCACGGCATTCGGTGATGCGGCGATACTCGCGGCATGCACCATGCCGATCCGACCGGTGCCAATGAGCCCGAAACGGAGAGGTCGTTTGGTCATTTCAAGGTTTCCTGTCGAGAGTGGTTCATACCCAGGCGCTCAACGCGTCGCGGTTGAGTCGTTGATCGTGGGCACGTTGTTGTTGGAAGGTGGGAAGTGAGAGGTCGCTGCCGTTCAGAACGTCTTGTTCGACAACAACCCATCCCTCAAAGCCGCGCTCGTCGATGGCGGCCATCACAGAGGGAAGGTCGATGTCGCCTGTGCCGAAAGCGACAAATGCGCCCGAAGACCAGACCTCGGGCATTCCGCCGCCCGCTGCCAGCACCCGCTTCAGCTCGGCAAGGTCGACGTCTTTCAGATGCAGATGGTTGATGCGCCCTCCCCACCGCCGCACTGCCTCAAGCGGGTCGCCTCCGGCAATGAAGAGATGCCCGGTGTCGAGAGTGAGATCGATGTCGACGTTGCTGAGAAACCGATCGATCTCATCGGGAGACTCAACAAATGTTCCCGCGTGGTGATGAAATGTGGGCTCGAACCCAGACGCCCGCACGAGGTGTGCCGCGTGTGCAGCGTTTGTGGCAAGTCGCTGCCACCCCTCGTCGTCGAGAGGATCCTCAGTCTGCCCTCGCCCGGGTGCGGCACGTCTCGCTGCGGAGCCGTCGTCAGCGAGAGTCGGCAGAGGAAGACGATTGGGGCTTGATTCAGCCGCATCCGAGAAGACTCGAAGCGCATCGGTGAGACTGGGCAGCGCTGCTTGAAAAGCTTCATCGTCAGAAAACGGCAACTGCACCCAGCCGCCAGCCAGTTCGAGGCCGAAGTTCGCAAGCCTTCTACGCAACTGATCTCCGCGGCCGAAGTAGCCCACCGGCCCGAGATCCACACCGTCGTAGCCCGCCTCGGCGAGAATCTGAAGCATGTCGTCAGCGGCAACCGTTTCAGCTCCCTCCGGCGTCATCTCGAAGACACCGAAACTGACGGGCGCTCCGGCAACTGTTGCTTTCACTGAGCAGATTCCTCTCCGAGCAGCGAGCGTTGGGCTGTGCGTTGCACCTCGTAGTCGGCTCGGGCGATCCGAGTCGATTCCAATGTCGACACTTCGGCCACCGGCACGTCCCACCAGCCCCCACCATCAGGACCGTAAATGCGTGGGTCGCTGTTGATATGGATGAACGTCGCGCGCGATGAGGCTTTAGCGACCGCCATCGCAGCGGTGAGGTCGCCGATGGCGCTCTGCCCCGCCTCGATTTCGATGACGTCGATTCCGTAGCTGCGGGCATTCATCGCCAGATCGATCGGTAACGGCAGTTCGGTTTGAAAGTTTCGCGCTTCGGGGTCGAAATGCCGGTACAGCGTGCCGAATCTTTCTGAACCGACGGTCTCAGAAAGGTGCCCGATGGAGGCGTATCCGTGATTCTGAATGAGCACCACGATGATCTTGATACCTTCGGCGACGGCGGTGACAAGCTCAGAACTGAGCATCAAGTACGAACCGTCACCGACCATGACGATGACATCTCTGTCAGAACCTTCTGCCAGGGCTCCGCGTTTCACACCCAGCCCGCCGGCGATTTCGTAACCCATGCAAGAGAACGCATATTCGACGTGATACCCCAGCGGGTCACGGACTCGCCAGAGTTTGTGCAGGTCTCCGGGCAGTGATCCGGCGGCTTGAACGATGACGTCGTCAGGGTCGGTCGATTCGTGAACGGCCCCGATGATCTCTGGCTGCCCCGGTAGAGCGAGACCCGAGGGGAGGAACGCCTGATCCACAGCCGCATCCCATTCCGCCTTTTCTGCGGTGATGCGGTGCGCGTATTCGACATCGACCAGAACGCCGTCGGTGTGGGCCAGAAGTTCGGTCAGAGCTTCGCGGGCGTCAGCGATGACGGCCATCTGAGTACCGTGTTTGTACGCATCGAAAGCGGCCACGTTGATGTTGACGAACCGAACCACCGGGTTCTGAAAGGCCGTACGCGAGCCGGTGGTGAAGTCGCTGTACCGGGTGCCGATACCGATGATCAGATCTGAGGTTGCAGCCAGCCGGTTCGCTGCCGTTGTGCCGGTCGCACCGATACCGCCAAGGTACTGCGGGTGATCCCAGACCAACGAGCCTCCGCCCGCCTGGGTAGTCGCCACCGGGATTCCGGTCTTCTCGGCGAACGCGCGGAGTTGTTCTTCTGCTCCCGAATAGAGCACACCTCCGCCGGCGACAATGAGAGGTCGTTTCGCTGCTCTGATCGCGTCGATCGCACGCGCGAGAGCCGGCCGCTCAGGAAGCGGGCGCCGAATGTGCCATTCCCGGTCTTGCAAGAACGAAGTGGGCACATCGAGGTGTTCCGCTTGAACATCTTCGGGCAGGGCAATTGTCACCGCGCCCGTGTCTGCTGGGTCAAGCAGAACGCGCATCGCCGAAAGCGCGATCGAATACAGCTGCTCGGGTCGTTGTACCCGGTCGAAAAACTTCGACAGAGGGCGGAAAGCATCATTGACGGTGATTCCGATGTCGTGAGGCAACTCGAGCTGCTGCAGCACGGGGTCGGCGACGCGTGTGGCGAAGGTGTCACTCGGCAACAGCAGCGCAGGTAGCCGATTCGTCGTGGCCACAGCTGCGCCAGTGAGCATGTTGGTTGCGCCTGGGCCAACGGAGGCAGTGGCGGCGAACGTTGCGCGGCGACGATGCATCCGCGCGTATCCGACTGCTTGATGCACCATTGCCTGTTCGTTTCGGGCTTGGTAATAGGGCATCAGATCGGGCGAATCGACGTTGAGCTGTTTCAGCGCCTGGCCCACGCCGGCGACATTTCCATGCCCGAAGATACCGAAGACACCGGGGATGGTGCGTTCGCGAAGGTTCCCGTCGACAGTCCACTGGTGCGCGAGAAACTCTATGAGCGCCTGGCTGACCGTCATTCGTTGTGTTGCCGCCATCAGTGCCAGCCTTTCCTGGTCGAGGTGCTGGTCGTATAGGGGAGCCTGTTGTCAACGTGCTGGTTGTTCCAGCTGTCTCGAACCCAGGCGTGCGCGGGGTCGTCGCTGATGAGCCACGCTCGCTCGGCATCCGGGCCCGCCATCACGTTCAGGTAGTAGAGGTCGTACCCGGGCGCTGCCACCGCCGGGCCGTGGTAGCCGAAGGGCACCAGGGCGATGTCGCCGGTCTGCACCCTCGCGTTGATGTCGATCTCGCCGGCGGGCGACGAGTATGTGCTGAACATGCCGAATGACGCAGCGGGCTCGGGGGCAGCTGACCCGCCTGAGCGGGTCGGAGCCGACTCGAAGTAGTAGATCTCTTCAAGCCGCGATTCGTGGCCGGGCACGTTCTCGTCGTGCTTGTGCGGCGGGTACGACGACCAGTTCTGCGAGGGCGTGATGACCTCGCAGACGATGAGACGCGCGGCGTCGAGAGCCTGGGGCGTGCCGAAATTGTGCACCTGGCGACTGGATGCCCCCGCCCCCCTCAGCTCGACCGGAGTCTCGCTCGCGGCGATGTGCCGCGACGGCCGCACGTCGGTCGTGGGCGACGTGGTGACGGCGAACCGCCCCACCCCCCGAACCGTGGCCGTGGCCGCCGACGAGAGGTAGAGAACGTCGGTCGGGCCGTCGAAGACCGACGACCGGCCCACGAGGGTGACCTCGGTGCGTGAGCCGGCTTCGACGTACGACACCTCGAACGAACCCGCGAGGGGAACGATGATGCGCTCGATTGCGGTCTCGTCGAGCTCGAGGCTCTCGCCCGCCGCAAGCTCGGCGACACGGATGCCCGTGTGCGCCCAGCCCGCGGTCGAGGGGTCGACGACGCTCTGCCACGGCCCGCGAGCGAGCTCGCCGCGGGAATAGAACCATCGTTGGTCAGTCATGTGGTGCTCCAGAAAGAGGCGTGCGCGAAAATCAGTCGTGCTGCGGGAAACCGAGGTTGATGCCGCCATGGCTCGGGTCGAGCCACCGGCTGGTCACGGCCTTCTGCTGCGTGAAGAACTTCACGCCTTCGGCGCCGTGGGCCTTGGTGTCACCGAACAACGAGTCTTTCCAGCCACCGAACGAGAAGGTCGCGACCGGCACGGGAATCGGCACGTTGATGCCGATCATGCCGACCTGGATCTCGTTCTGAAAACGTCGGGCTGCCCCGCCGTCGTTGGTGAAGATCGCCGTTCCGTTGCCGAACGCACCCGAGTTGATGAGCGCCACGCCCTCTTCGTAGCTCGAGACCCGCACGATGGCGAGAACCGGGCCGAAGATTTCTTCGGTGTAGACGCGTGACGAGGTCGGCACGTTGTCGATGAGGGTCGGGCCGAGCCAGAATCCGTTCGGGTCGCCGTCGGCAACCACATCACGGCCGTCGACGACGATCGTCGCGCCGTCTTCTGCGGCGATCTCGATGTACGACGCAACCTTGTCGCGGTGCACCTTGGTGACCAGCGGGCCCATGTCGCAGCCGCGGCGACCGTCACCGGTACGTAGCGTCGCCATGCGCGAGACGATCTTCTCGATCAGTGGATCTGCGACCGGCTCGACCGCGACGACGACCGAGATGGCCATGCAGCGCTCTCCGGCAGAACCGAAGCCCGAGTTGATGGCGGCGTCGGCCACGAGGTCGAGATCGGCATCGGGCAGAACCAGCATGTGGTTCTTCGCGCCCCCGAGGGCCTGAACGCGCTTGCCGTTCTTGGTTCCGGTCTCGTAGACGTACCGGGCGATGGGGGTGGAACCGACGAACGAGATCGACTTCACGTCGGGGTGGGTGAGCAGGCCATCCACAGCCTCTTTGTCGCCGTGCAGAACAGTGAAAACGCCCTCAGGCAGCCCCGCTTCGGCCCACAGAGCAGCAAGCCAATTGGCGGCAGAGGGGTCTTTCTCGCTGGGCTTCAGAACGACGGTGTTGCCCGCAGCGATGGCGATGGGGAAGAACCACGACGGAACCATGGCCGGAAAGTTGAAGGGCGAGATGATGCCCACGACACCGAGCGGCTGGCGGATCGAGTACACGTCGATGCCGGTCGAGACCTGTTCGCTGAACTCGCCCTTGAGGTGGTGCGCGAGACCGGTCGCGAACTCTGCAACCTCTTGGCCGCGGCTGATCTCGCCGAGCGCGTCGCTGGTGACCTTGCCGTGCTCGCTCGTGATGATCTCAGCGAGCTCGCCCTTCTTCGCGTCGAGCAGCTCACGAAATTTGAACATGATGTTCTGACGCTTGGCGAGCGAGGTGTCGCGCCAGGCAGGGAACGCAGCGGCGGCACTGGCGACGGCCGCGTTGATCTCGGCCTGGTCGGCCAGGGCGACGCGTTTGGTGACGATGCCCAGGGCGGGGTCGTAGACGTCTGCCGTACGGCCACTGTGCGAGGGCGACTCGGCACCGTCGATCCAGTGCGGCACGGTGGGCAGATCGGTGACGGCAGGGTCTGTGGTGCTGTCTGTGGTGCTGTCTGTGGTGCTCATATTTCGAATTCCTTACGTGTCTGTATTCGTGAAGCTGGATTACATGCTGCTCTTTAGCGAGCGATGGCTCCAGCCGAGTGAACCAACGCAGCAGCAGTGTCGACGGCGGCGGCGACATTGCCATCGGGTGGATACAACAGAGTACGGCCCGCAGTCAAACCTCGTACCCCTGGAAGCGAAAGTGCGTCTTCCCACGCAGCGAAGGTCTCGTCTGGGTCAGCACCGGAGTCGCCACCGAGCAGCAAAGTCGGCATGGTGGTGGCGTTCATCACGCGCTCCATATCGTCGACCACAGGCAACTTCAGCCAGGTGTAGGCGCTGCTGCTGCCGAGTCCGGCTGCAATGGCAACAGAAAGTACGACGGCGTCAGTGGAGAGGTCATTTGCGACGTGAGTGCCGGACCAGCGGGACACAAACGGTTCGAGCATGATGGGCAACTTGGCCTCTGCCGCCTGCCCCACTGCTCGAGCGGTGGATTCCAAGGTGCTCACGGTGCCGGTGTCATCGAGATTCACGCGCAGCAACGTCTTAGCGAAGTCAATTCCTGACGAGGCCATCGCCGGCACGTCGTACGCGGTGAACCGATCATCCATTTCGAACGAAGCACCGCGAAGACCCCCCCGATTCATCGAACCGACAATGATTTTGTCGTCGAGCAGACCCAGAGCGGCGAGATCGTCGATGATATCGGGCGTGCCGAGCACACCATCGACTCCAGGCCGGCTGAGCGCAATGGCCAGCCGATCGAGAAGAACGTAGCGGTTCTGCATCGCCATCGGGTTCGTGCCGACGCCAAGAGCGCCGCGGGCTGGATGATCCGCAGCAACGATGAAGAGGCGACCGTCTCCGCGGTTCACGTCCCTGCGCCGCCGGGACACGAGCGCTTCGCGAATCTCCCAGGGCCGGAAGGCGCGAATCTCCCGAAGGCGGTCGAAATCCGCGCCGCTGAGTAGCCCATCGGTCACAATTTCACCCCGGTCTTGACGATGGATTCGATCTCCTGCGTCGTCGGCATTGCGGTTGAACACTCACGACGGGAGGCAACAATCGCACCCGCTATGTTTGCGAACTGCACGATGGTTCGAAGATCCCAGCCAGACAGAAGCCCGTGGCACAGAGCCCCGCCGAAGGCATCGCCGGCGCCAAGGCCGTTGACGACTTCGACGAAGTATGGGGGCACTTCAACGGTCTCGTCGCGCGTCATCGCGAGCACACCCTTCGGCCCCTGCTTCACAATTGCGAGCTCGACTCCGCGGTCTAAGAGAGCAGCCGCCGCGCGGAGCGGCTCGGTTTCACCAACCGCGATCTCGCACTCCTCTCGATTGCCCACAGCGACCGTGGCAAAGGCCAGCGCCTCAGACACGTGATGCGATGCGGTGGCAGCATCGGGCCAGAACATCGATCGATAGTCGAGATCGAATATGGTGCCAGCTGCACGCCCTCGTGCCGACAGTGCCGCCAGGTGAGCACTTCGGCTGGGCTCCTGAGTAAGCCCGGTGGCCGTGAACCAGAAAATCGCAGCCGATCGCACCGATTCCACATCGAGGTCTTCGGGCTCGACGTTCAGATCAGGCGCCTTGGGCTGGCGGTAGAAATAGATCGGAAAATTGTCGGGGGGAAATATTTCACAGAACGTCACCGGCGTCGGCAGCGTGGGGTCGACTTTGACCGAATCGGTACCCACACCGAGACGATTCAACTCGCGCAGCAGATACCTGCCGAAGGGATCATCGCCCACCCGCGAGATCAGGTCTACCCGACGGCCGTGCCGAGCTGCTGCGACTGCCACGTTTGCGGCACTACCACCGAGAAACTTTCCGAACGTCTCGACGTCTTCAAGACCGACACCGTCTTGCAGAGGATAGAGATCGACACCGAGTCGGCCGAATGCCAGCACATCGACTGGGGGAGAAAGTGTATTCATACTCCGCTGTAGAACTTTCTGATGGAGGTCTCATTACGAGCTTATGTTGTGCTTACAATAGCACATAAGCTCTTTTTGGCAAGCACAATGTAATGTTGTATCAGCAATGATCGATCGAACTTCAGCTAGAGAATTGGACCCGCCTCATGGTCAGTGCAGACACCGTTTGGCCCGACCATCTGTTCGCTGACTTGGATCGAACCGGCCCGATCCCGCTCTACTTTCAGGTGTCGAGCAGACTAGAGGCGGCCATTCGCTCTGGTGAACTGCCGCCGGGTTCGCGTCTCGAAAACGAGATAGCAATCACCCAGCACCTCGGTATCTCAAGGCCAACGGTGCGTCGGGCGATACAAGAACTCGTAGACATCGGGCTGCTTGTTCGTCGCCGAGGAATCGGCACTCAAGTCGTTCAGGGGCAGATCACCCGCCAAGTCGAACTCACGAGCCTCTACGAAGACCTGAAGAACACAGCGCGTGAACCTGGCACCAAGGTGCTCATCCACGACATTGTCGAGGCTGACGAAATCGTCGCTGAGCGACTGAGGGTGCCGGTCGGATCGAACGTTGTACACCTTCGGCGTCAGCGCACCGCGGGAGGGGTGAGTATCGCGATACTCGAAAACTACCTGCCGGAGGCGTTCGGTGACATCACAACTGAGCAGCTGCAACTCCGAGGGCTGTACCAGATACTCCGCGCACGAGGAGTGACTATCCGGGTCGCCAACCAACTTATCGGCGCCCGCAGGGCCGACACAGACGAGAGCACGCGGTTGGGCATCGACGACGGAGGACCCCTCCTGACCATGGAGCGTGTCGCCTACGACAACGCGGGCGAGGCAATCGAATACGGTCACCACTGCTATCGCCCCGACATGTACAGTTTCGAAACGACGCTCGTAGCCCGGTAACCAGGTATCACCCGCTTCGACCCCCTGTCGGCTCCAGGCAGCGGGCGCCCGCGAACCATTCGCCCCGCGTTAACGTTGCGTTTGCCATGACCCAGCACAGTGGAAGCCATCTGTGAGAGCTCACACCGAGCACTCCTGAAGGGCTGAAAACTCAATGAGACACAACTGGCGGCCGGCAACGGTCGTACTCGCATCGCTGGCTTTGGCCGTTCCCCTGCTCGCGACGGTGTCGCCGGCCGCAGCCGCGACTGCCGCGCTGCCGACCCTCGCCATCAACGAGGTCGACGCCAGCGGCGTGCCGCAAGACTGGATCGAGCTGAAGAACACCGGCTCCTCACCCGTCGACGCATCGGGGCTGATTCTCAAAGACGACAAAGACTCCGACCGCTTCGACATTCCGGCGAACACCATCGTTGCCGCCGGCGGCTACGTGAGCTTCGACGTGGCTGACGCGTTCGGGCTCGGTAAAGGCGGCGATGCCGCGCGCCTGTACCTCAGCGACAACACCACGCTGGTCGACTCGTTCACCTGGGCGAGCGACTCCTCACCCGGCAGCTGGGGTCGCTGCCCCGACGGCACGGGCGCCTTCGCCGTGAACGCCACCAAGACCAAGGGCGCGGCAAACGACTGCGGCACGCCCACACCCCCGGTGACCACACCGGTCACTCCCCCCGGTGGGGTTTCGGATGCCCTGCCCTGGCCCGGCGCATCCAGTGTCAGTACCGCGAGCGTGAAGAACTTCTTCGGCACCAACCTCAGCGGTCTGAGCTACGAGCTCGGCGCCGCCGGCGCACCCGACACGCTCTGGGCCGTTCGCAACGGACCGAGCACGCTCTACCGCCTGCAGCAGAGCGGCACCGACTGGGTCACCGCCACCGACAACGGCTGGGGCGCAGGCAAATCGTTGCACTACGTCGACGGCACCGGCGACCCTGACGCTGAGGGGGTCGTTCACACCTCAGCGGGCACATTCGTTTCGACCGAGCGCGACAACAGCAACAACAAGATCAGCCGGCCCGCGGTGCTGCGCTACGACACCACCCCGAGCGGAACGTCGCTGAACGCGTCGATGGAGTGGAACCTCGTCTCCGACCTGCCGGTCGTCGGCGCGAACCTCGGCCTCGAGGGCATCGCGTTCGTTCCCGACTCGTACCTCACGGCGAAGGGCTTCGTCGACGAGAAGACCGGGGCGACCTACAGCCCCGCCACGTACGCGAACCACGGCGACGGACTCTACTTCGTCGGCCTCGAGGGTACCGGCTCGATCTACGCGTACGCACTCGACCAGACCGACGGTACGAAGTTCACCCGCGTCGCGACCATCAAGAGCGGCTTCCCGTCGATCATGGAGGTGCAGTTCGACGCCGAGAAGTCGGCCGTCTGGGCGGTCTGCGACAACACCTGTGGCGGCCAGTACGCGCTGCTCGACATCGCGGCGACCGGCACGAACGCCGGGCACTTCGCCGTGACGACGGTCTACAACCGCCCGACCGGCATGGGCGACTTCAACAACGAGGGCTTCGTCACCGCACCCCAGGCCCTCTGCATCAACGGCGTCAAGCCGGCCTTCTGGGCCGACGACGACCAAGACAACGGGTATTCGCTGCGGCAGGGAACGATCGACTGCGTCGCGGCGTCAGTACCGACCGACCCGGCCACCACACCCGTCACTTCGGTGACGTCGGGCGCTGATGCTGCGGCCGCGCCTGGCAGAACGTCGACGGGCACGACGGGTTCGGCCAAGGCTCTCGCCGCGACCGGATCTGAGCCCGCACTGCCCGGAGCGGCAGCCCTTCTGGTGCTGCTCGCCGGTGCTGCGGGCCTCGTCGTCGCGCGGCGTCGCCGGCGGGCGTAGGCCTCAGCGCTCAGCCTGCCGTAGCGCGTAGGTACAGCCTGGTCTGGGGCGTCGCACTCTTGGTGCGGCGCCCCAGTCTGTTCACCGAGTGAGCAGCGACGCCCGCTCCGGATGCTCGTCGAACCACTGGCCGACGTACCAGCACATGGGTACCACCCGGTACGCGGTGTTCTTCTCGACGTCGTCGATCGCAAAGGTGACCACCTCGTTCGCGTACCCCTTACCGCGCAGTTTCGGGTCGGTGAAGGTGTGGTTGAACGACACGGAGTCGCCGTTCTGCACGTAGTCGGCAGCGCTCACGAGTGCGCCGTCGATGCGAAGCATGTAGCGGTGCCGATCGGTGTCGTGGATGAATTCGCGGGCCATGACTCCAGCCTACGTCTGTGGGTTCGTGTGAGAACTCCCGGCTGGCGCACCGCTTGTTCTCTTCGGGCCGGAGAATCGTTGCTCAGGCACGTTCGTTCACGATTATTCGACCGCCGGGAGCACACCGAATGAAACATGTCTCAGACAGCTCGTGGTCTAGCCTGAAGCACCACTCCGCGTGCCATGTCGACCCTCTGCACAATCCGCGGCTGAGCGAGCCGAGCGCGATGGAGTCGTTCATCGTCAGCTACCGCAGCACGAGTACGGCGGCCATTCGCCCCGTCGACCTCGGGGAGCCCGTGGATGGTCTGACAGAGAACGACCGGCCGGCCACTGCGTGAGGTGAGACACGACCCTCGGCAGGCCTAACCCGGCGGCGTGTGGGTTGGGGCGGGGGCTGGGGTGGTGGCTGGCGGCGGTTCGATGATCGGCGCGGCCGGGCTTCCCCAGCGCATCCATGCGATCACGTAGACGACGATTCCGCTGATGAGTGCCACGATCACCCAGAGCACCACGACGAAGTCGATCCACGAGCCCACCGGCGGCGCGCCCGGCAGAAACGAGCGCAGCGGAATGATGGCGAAGAGCATGGCGCCCATCCAGCTCAGAAACGACGGCTCGACTTTGCGAAAGCCCCTGAAGACCGAGATTGCCACGAAGAGCTGCAGGATGGGCAGCACCACCATGAGGGCAAGTAAGAGAAAACCGAACGCGAAGGTGCTGCCCGAGCGCGAGGCCGTGAGTTGGGCGAAGTACGCAGGCTTCAACCCCTCGGCGGTTTGAATCATCTCTCCGTGGGTGACCCGGTCGGCCGACAAGCTCCACCCAGGCATGTAGCCCTTGTAGATGACTTTGGTGTCGATGGGCTCGAGCACACCGTTCTTCTCGGCGTAGGCCTGAATGAAGATCTCAGAACGATAGGTGTCGATGGGCCACTGCTCGACGGCACCGGGGGCGAACGACGTCACCGGCTGAGTGCCGGGGATGGCGTCTTTGGCGAATTGCATTGTCTGCGAGCCCGAGACCGGCGAGAGAACCAAGGTGACGGCCTGGTCGAGCGTGATCGAGTCGTTTGCCTCGATCTCGGTCGAGGGCGTGAGTTCCAACTCCATCGAAATGGTCTCGGTGAGGGGGTTGATGGTCTTCGGCGTGAGCACCACGGTCACGCCGCCGGGGTTCGGCGTCACATCGGCGTCGTTCGCGATGCGCCCACTCGCCGCGTAGAGGGTAACGACGACCGCGTACACGATGACGACCACCGCGATCACAGCGACGAGCCGCGCAGAGCGGCGGCGCCAGAGCGCCAAGGCCTTCTGCGTCGGCGGAACCGGCGAGAGTGGCGGCGAATCCTGAGTGTCGTTGATGCTCACGCATCGAGCCTAGTGACCGCGGCAGCAGCTCAGGCTTCGTAGAGCTCGAGCGGCAGGCCGTCGGGGTCGCGAAAGAACACCATCGCCTTGAGGGTGTTCGGGTCGTGGCGGAGCTCCTCGCAGGCGTACCCCTTCGCCTCGAGTTCGGCGCGAGCGGCCGCGACGTCGGCCACGGCGAAGGCGAGGTGTCTGAGCCCGAGGGCTTCGGGGCCGGATGACCGGGGTGGAGCATCCGGAAAGCTGAACAGTTCGAGCATGTAGGTGCCGTTCAGGGCGAGTTTGCCCATCCACGAGCCGCGTTCGGCGCGAAAGTATTCGGCCTCGAGCACGAAGCCGAGGGTGTCGGCGTAGAACGCCTTCGACCGTTCGTAGTCGCTGGCGATGACGGCGATGTGGTGGAGCGCGAGAACCTGCATGGCTCCAGCATGGCGCACTCAGCAGGTCTTGATCAGTGGGCGGAGATGAGCGCCGCGAAACGGGCGAGGTCGACGTTGCCGCCGCTCACGATCACGCCCACGCGCTGCCCGGCCAGTTCGCGACCGGCGGCGAGCACGGCGGCCAACCCCAGGCATCCGGTCGGCTCGACAATCAGTTTCATGCGCGACGCGAAGAACTCCATCGCCTCGACCAGCGCGGGGTCGTCGGCGGTGAGCATGTCGGTCACCAGGCGCCGCATGACCTCGAACGTGACCTCTCCCATACGCTGGGTCTGCGCGCCGTCGGCGATGGTGTCGGGCGTCGGGATGCTCACGATCGCGCCACTTCGAAACGACTGCCGCGCGTCGTCACCTGCCGCGGGTTCGACGCCGTACACACGGGTGCGAGGGCTCCTCCCGCTCGCGGCGAGCGCAGAACCCGCCAGCAGCCCTCCTCCGCCGACCGGAACGAACAGGGCATCGAGCTCCCCGACCTCGTCGAACAGTTCGAGCGCCGCCGTGCCCTGGCCCGCAGCGATGTCGGCGTGATCGTACGGCGGCACCAGCGTCATGCCGGCGCCCCGCACAAAACCGGCCGCAACCTCTTCGCGGTTCTCGGTGTAGCGGTCGTACTCGACAACCGTCGCCCCATAGCCGAGTGTGGCCGCCTTCTTCACCGGCGGAGCGTCTCGCGGCATCACAATCGTCGCAGCGATGCCGAGCGTTCGCGCCGCGAGCGCCACCGCCTGCGCGTGGTTGCCCGACGAGAACGCCACGACCCCCCTCGAGCGCTCGTCGTCGCCCAGCCGCAGCAGAGCGTTGAATGCACCGCGCGCCTTGAACGCGCCCACCCGCTGAAAGTTCTCGCACTTGAAGAACACCTCGGCCCCGGTCAGCTCGTTCAGCGTGCGCGAGGTCATCACGGGCGTGTGATTCACATAGCTCCGGATGCGCGCCGCCGCCTGCTCGACGTCGTCGAACGTGAGCAGGGCGGTGGTGGCTTCGGGCATGCTCCCACTATACGAACCGGCTCGCTGCGCCCGTCTCCCCCCGGGGTGCGCACGCCGCGCCCCCCACCCGCCCCGGCTGCGCCTGGGGCGAGGGAGCGACGCACGATCAGTTCGGGCAGGTGATCGCGTTGCCGTCGGTGTTGAAGTCGCAGCCGCCGCCCTTCTCCGCGTTGAACATGTCGACGTCGCCCTGCGTCGGCAGTACCCCGCCCACACTGGGGCCGTAGAAGTAGACGCCCGAGTAATAGCCGAGCGCGGTGTAGTACGGCGCCATCGATTTCGGCACGGCGCCGTTCGCGAGCGCATCATCGATGTCCCAGCCGTTCGACCCGCTCCAGCCGCCACCGCCGCCGGTCGAACCGCCCGAGCCGCTGCCGTCGCCTACATCGCCGCCGCCGCCTGAGGTGGCCGTGCCGTCGTCGGTTTGAGTCTGGTCGGGCATGCCCGAGCCGTCTTCGGCAGCGTGGGCAGCGAGGCCGGTGCCACCGATGAGCGCGCCGGTGAGCGCGCAGAAGACCGCGAGGTTGCGGAATTTTGACATGGTTCTCCTATCGATTGCCCACCGCGATTGTGCGGCGGGATGCTTACGAGAAGAGAGATGCAGGGGCGGGCCCTGGCTTACGCCGAACGTCGAAAATCCAGCGAGTGCTCAGGCTCGGGCATCCGAAAGCCCGGTACTTGCGGGCGGAGATGGCGAGTGCCACAGTAGGGCGGATGAGCGAATCAGAACGGCGCGAACCGGCCGAGAGCACGTCGGGCAAACGGGAAGCCGCCGAGAAGGAGACCCTGCAGAGCTACCTGCAGCGCGCCCGCGAGGCACTGCTGTGGAAGCTCGACGGCCTCACCGAGTACGACGTTCGCCGCCCGCTGGTGGCCACCGGCACCAATCTGCTGGGGCTCGTCAAGCACATGGCCTTCATCGAGGCGGGGTACTTCGGCGACACGTTCGGCCGCCCGTTCGCCGAACCCCTGCCGTGGGGGCACGACGATGCCCCGGTGAACTCCGACATGTGGGCGACAGCCGATGAGCCACGCGAGTGGATGCTCGACCTGTACCGCCGGGTCTGGGCGCACGCCGACGCGACCATCGCCGCGCTGCCGCTCGATGCCACGGGGCGCGTGCCGTGGTGGGAACGCGACCGCGCGAACGTCACCCTGCACCAGATTCTCGTGCACGTCATCGCCGAACTGAACCGCCACGACGGGCATGCCGACATCGTGCGCGAACTCATCGACGAGAAGACGGGCCTCCGCGAAGACAGCGACAACATGCCCGACGGCGACCCAGAGTGGTGGGCAACGTACCGCGACCAGCTCGAGCGGGTGGCACGGGAGGCCGGCGCAGCCCGCGGGTAGACCCGTCGGGCGGCGGCAGAGGCGCGAGACGCGCGCGACGGGTCAGAAGTCGAACAGGTTGCCGCGCAGGGTGCTGCTGCCGAAGGAGTCACGCAGGATGCCCCGGGCCCGCAACTCGGGAACCAGCTGGTCGAGCATCCGGTGCACCGTCACAGGGTGAAGGTCGCCGTTGAAGATGAATCCGTCGTTGTCGGTCGTCTCACCGAGTTCTTCGATGAAGTCGGCGAGCTGTGACGCCGTCGTGACATAACCGGCGCGGTCGACGAGTCTCCCCTTGCGAGCCTTGCGCGAGGCGATCTGCCGCAGGGTGTCGGTGGCGAGGTCTCCCCCGGCGCCGACGAGGTTGTTGATGGTGCCTTGCGACACGTGGTCGCCGAAGACGCCGGGGCCGATGGGCCGGTCGAGGTCGAGCACCGTGAGATCGGTTTCGAGGTCGCTCGACTGGGCGGCCAGCACGTGCCTCAGCGCCAGGTCGGTCGGATGCTGCGACGCCGCCACCACCCGGTCGACCTCCTCCTCGCTGCCGACGATCTCCGGGGTCAGCACGAACAGCACCTTGATGTCACCGGGCCGTCGCCCGCGGGCTCTCGCCGCATCGTGGATCTTGGCGCGGTACGCCCGCACACTCGCCGCATCGAGGGGTGCGAGCGCCAGTTGCACGTCGGAGTTGCCTCCGGCGAAGCCGAGCCCCCGACCCGAGCCGCCGGGCGAGACGATGATGGGGTCGCCGGCGTCGAACGGCAGGGCGTTCAGGGGCCCGTCGAACGTGAAGTACTCGCCCTCGTGGTGCTGGGCCTCGAGCCGGGTGCCGTCGGCGAAACGGCCCGTGGCCGGGTCGTTCACCAGAGCGCCGTCGGGCCAGCTGTGCCAGAGTTCCCGCAGTGACCCCAGCCATTCCTCGGCCCGGTCGTAGGCGGCATCGTGAGAGAGTTCGGGCAGGCCGAAGTGCCGGGCGCTCTTCACATCGGTGACCACATTCACGCCGAACCGGCTGCCGCTGAGGTGCTGCAGCGTGGCGAACTGGCGGGCGGCGAGGTAGGGCGGGTACGCGCCGGCGTTCACGGTGGGAGCGACGCCGATCTGCGACGTGGCACCGAAGAGGTAGGGCGCGAGTAGCAGCGGGTCGTGCTTCGGGCCGCCATAGGCCGCGCGCACGCGCAGGTCGAGCGTCTCGGGCGAGCCGAGCGAGAGGGCGTCTTCGATGATGAGCAGGTCAAGACCTGCCTGCTCGAGTTCCCGCACCGACTGCTGGTAGAGGGCGGGTTCCTGCCAGCGGTAGTTCCAGCCGTGGTCGGGCTTGCCCCAGCCCTGGGGGCCGAAACCGCGGCCGAAGAACCATCCGAAATGTTGCAGGTGAGCCATGCATCCAGTGTCTGCGCACCGGCGTGAAACCGCTCAAATGTGACTCTGTGTGAAGTGCGGCATTGGCGGCGCCACGCCTGAACCGTAGCGTTGCACAATCGACAGAAGGCAAGCGCTATGACCACCAACCAGGTGCCCTACGGGTACGACAACTTCGGCTTCACCACCGAGCAGGTGCACGCCGGCGAGGTGGTCGACGCCCAGTTCGGCGCCCGCATCGCCCCCATCTACCTCACGGCGGGCTTTCTCTTCGACTCGTTCGACCACGCCCGCGAGCGCTTCGCCGGCAACGACGGCGGCCTGGTCTACTCGCGCTACGCGAACCCCACGAACACGGCGGTCGAAGCCAAGCTGACTGCGCTCGAGCGCGGCGTCGATTCGCTGCTCGTGGCCAGTGGGCAGGCCGCGATCACCGTGGCGCTGCTGGGCATTCTGCGGTCGGGCGACCACTTTCTGTCGACACCGAGCCTGTACGAGGGTTCGAAGACACTGTTCCGCGAGAACTTCGAGCGGTTCGGCATCGAGGTGGAGTTCGTCGACGACCCGCACGACATCGACGACTGGAAGCGCCGCGTGCGCCCGAACACCCGCGCGGTCTACGGCGAGACCATTCCGAACCCGAAGAACGACCTCATCGACATCGGGCTGATCGCCGACTTCGCCCGCCAAGAGGGCCTGCCCTTCATCATCGACAGCACGGCGTCGACACCATACCTGATCAGGCCCATCGAGCACGGCGCCACGATCGTGGTGCACTCGGCGAGCAAGTTTCTGAGCGGGCACGGCGCCTCACTCGCCGGCGTGGTGGTCGACGGCGGAAACTTCGACTGGGCGCGCTACCCCGAGAAGTTTCCCCAGTTCAGCACGCCCATCGGAGGCGCGGGCAGCCCCGGCAGCCCGACACTGGTCGAGAAGTTCGGCAACCGCGCCTACCTCGAGTACACCCGCTCGGTGATCGCCGGGCGCCTCGGGCCGGTGCTCTCGCCGCTGAACGCCTTCCTGCTGCAGCAGGGCCTCGAGACGCTCTCGCTGCGGGTCGAGCGGCACTCCCGCAACTCGCTCGTGGTTGCGCGCTGGCTCGAGGCACAGCCCGAGGTCAGCTCGGTCGACTACCCGGGCCTCGCCTCGAACCCCTCGCACGACCTCGCGGTGAAGTACTACCCGCGCGGCACCGGTTCGGTCTTCGGATTCACCCTCGAAGGCGGCCAGAACGACGCCCGCACGGTGATCGACGCGCTGCAGCTGTTCAGCCGCATGTCGCACATGGGTGACGTGCGTTCGCTGGTGCTGCACCCGGGCACGACCTCGCACGCGCACCTCAGCGAGGCCGAGCGGGTGAAGCTGGGCATCCTGCCCGGGCTCGTGCGCCTCTCGGTGGGCATCGAAGACGAAGCCGACCTGCTCGCCGACCTCGAGCTGGCGTTCGCGGTGTTGCGTTCGGCTCCGGGTGCCCGCGGCACGGCCTCAGCAGACCAGATCGTCGGCGCGCGGTAGATGCCCGGGCGGCACGCGGCTGGTGCTGGGGCACTGAGCGTCGGCGTTCTGGGCCTCGGGCGAATGGGCCTACCCATCGCCGCGCGGCTCGCTCGCGCGGGCTTCGTCGTCTCGGGGTTTGACATCGACGATTCACGTCGCCGGCCCGCCGAGCTGGTTGCGCTCTCGTGGGCAGCGAACGCCGACGAGCTCGCCGCCGGTTGCGACATTCTCGTCACCGTGCTGCCCGGCCCGGCCGAGGTCAAGGCCGCGGCGAGCCGCGCGTTCGCCCACTTGGCCCCCAAAACCTGCTGGATCGACCTGACGAGCACCGATCCTCGGGTCGCAACGCGCCTCGCGGCCCTGGCAGCCGAACGCAGCATCGCGAGTGTCGCGGCGCCCATGGGCGGCGGGGTCGAAGCTGCCGCGGCCGGGCGGCTGACCTTCTTCGTGAGCGGGGCTGCGGGTGCTGTGGAGCGCGCCGCACCGGTGCTCGAGGTGCTCGGCGGGGCGATCGGCCGGGCGGCGGGCATCCGGAGCCTCGGAGACGACATCGCAGCGGGCCCCACCGCGAAGCTGCTCGCGAACCTGCTGTGGTTCGGGCAGAGCGTGGCCGTCACCGAGGCGCTGCTGCTCGGGCAGGCGCTCGGGCTCGACCTTGCGACGCTGCGCGACACGCTCGCGGCGAGCGCCGGCGGCAGCGCCTTCATCGACCGGCACCTCGACCACCTGCTCGCGGGCGACTACCTCACCTCGTTCGGGCTCGACCGGTGCGTCGAAGAACTCGACACCGTGGCGGAGCTGGCGGGCGGGGCGGGCGTTCCGTTCGAGCTGTCGACGCTGGTCGGCCGGATGCACCGCGATGCCCTGCACGAATTCGGAGCCGTCGACGGCGAGCTGTTGGCCGCCAAGCTGCTCGAACGGCGCGCGGGGCGCACCCTGCGCTCTGCACCCACCACATCTGCACCCGCCGCATCTGCCCCCGCCGCGCGCCCCGCACCCACCGTACCCACACCGAGGGTGAAAGACTGATCCCATGCCAGAGAACACTCACCGCATCGAGACCAGCCACGCCGGCAGCCTGCCGCGCACGCCCGAACTCATCGCCGCGAACGACGCCCGCCAGCTCTCGGCCGACGGCTTCACCCTGCAGCACACCCCCGAATTCGAACGGTTGCTCACCGACGCCGTGGTCGACCTCGTCGAACGCCAGCAGGCCATCGGCATCACCCTGCCGGGAGACGGCGAGTTCGGCAAGGCCATGACGAGCCCGGTCGACTACGGTGCCTGGTGGTCGTACTCGTTCCAGCGCGTCAGCGGGCTGTCGCTCACCGGCGACGACCCGTTCTCGGCCGCACCCGTGCGCTCGACGCCCGGAAACGTGCAGCTCACCACATTTCCCGACCGCCGCGACTGGAGCATCTTTCGCGACGCCTACACCGACCCCACCAGCGGAATCTCGACCGGAAAGACCGCCACAGCCTTCCCCTCGACCACCGGGCCGCTCGTCTACACCGGGTACGACGCCATCGCCTCCGACATAGCGAACCTGAGGGCGGGGCTCGCCGCCTCCGGCCAGCCCGACGGCTTCATCACCGCACTCTCGCCCGGCAGCGGCTCGCGCGTGGCGAACAACTTCTACGCCACCGAAGAAGAACACATCTGGGCATGGGCCGACGTTCTGCGTGAGGAATACACGGCGATCATCGACGCCGGCCTGCTGCTGCAAATCGACGACCCCTCGATCGCCGAGAACTGGGACCAGATCAACCCCGAGCCGTCGATCGCCGACTACCAGGCGTTCACCCGCATCCGTGTCGAGGCGCTGAACCACGCGCTCCGCGGGCTTCCCGAAGACCGCATCCGCTTCCATCTCTGCTGGGGCAGCTGGCACGGCCCGCACACCACCGACATCGAGCTGCGGCACATCGTCGACCTGATGCTCGAGATCAACGCAGGTTCGTACTCGTTCGAGGCCGCGAACGCGCGCCACGAGCACGAATGGCGCGTCTGGAACGACGTGGCCCTGCCCGAGGGCAAACTCATCGTGCCCGGCATCGTGGGCCACGCAACCAACGTGGTCGAGCATCCCGAACTCGTCGCCGACCGCATCGAACGATTCGCCTCGGTCGTGGGGCGCGAGCGCGTCGTCGCCGCCACCGACTGCGGCCTCGGCGGCCGGGTGCACCCGCACATCGCGTGGGCCAAACTCGAGTCGCTCGCCCGCGGCGCCGAAATCGCGTCGGCACGCCTCTGGAAATGAGCACCTCGGTGACAACGCTCGCGCATCGCGCGCCTGCCGCGGGTGGCCCGGCCTGGGGCCGGTCAGCGGCCGGCTGGTCATTCGACGGCGAAGCAGAACGCGGCCCGGCCGCAGCTCCGTCGGCATGCGGATGGGCTGCGGCGGCCCTGCAGTGACAGCGTGCACAAAACTCGCAGCCGCCGCCGATCGGCTGGCGAGTGGCGGCTTCGCCGGTCGGCGCTACCTGGTCGAGTTCGGCCGGGAGGGGGCAGGCATTCCCGCGGGGCCCCTCTGGTTCGTGGCCGCAGCAGCAGCGGGCCGCAACCGGATGCCCGGGCGCGGCTTCAGCCCAGAACTCGATGACGGTACCTCAGGCCAGGCGCGGCACTTCGCCGGAATCGTGGCCACCACCGCCCGTGTCGGCCCCACCGCCACCCGCTGGGTCTCGGTGCGCCTTCGGCGCGACCCCGGAGCCTCCGCCGACGGCCGGCTCACCGAACTCGCCCTCGAGTTCGCCACCCTCATCCGCTCAGGCACCCTCCACCCGCACGAGGCCGGCACCTGGATCACCACCCACCTCTGCGCCGACTCCTGACCCCGCCCGCCGCACGGGCACCGCGGATTTGGCACACGCCTTCCGTTTGTCGGCCTCCACGCGGCCCTCACACCTACCCGCTCTCATCGACTCGGCAGAGTTTGCGGGTGCCGGGGGCTGCGACCCGCAAACTTTGCCGAGTGGAATGGGGTGGGGTCTGTCTCTTATACACATCT
>NZ_JASJXO010000044.1:0-32433 GCF_035018625.1 Subtercola sp. RTI3
AGATGTGTATAAGAGACAGGCCCCGCACCGCTCGGCCTCACGAAATCGCCCACCCCGTGCATCCTTTCGCCGTCGAAGAAGAAAAACTGTGGTCTGACCATATGGTCTGACCACACAATACAAGATTCCAGAGAAAAACGGAACCTGAAATTGTCATAGCTGGGTCATAGGCAAAGACCAGAACCCGCTGAGTCTGGCGGGAGAGTATCTCTGCATGACCTCGCATGACTCCTCCCTCGCCCTGGACGTCGTGGTGCCCGTGTACAACGAGCAGAACGCGCTCGAGTCCTGCGTCAGACGCCTGGCTGCCTATCTCACCGAATCGATGTCGGTGGCCTGGCAGATCACCATCGCTGACAACGCCAGCGTCGATGCGACCCCCGAGATCGCCGACCGGCTGGCTGCAGAGATTTCCGCCGTGCGTGTCATCCATACGAAGCGCAAGGGTCGAGGCCATGCACTCAAGATGGCGTGGGGCTCGTCGACCGCACACGTGCTCGCGTATGTCGACGTCGACCTGTCAACTGATCTCGCCGCCCTGCCGCCCCTGGTCGCTCCGCTGCTGTCGGGGCACTCCGACGTAGCCATCGGCACCCGGCTCTCCCGCTCGTCGCGCGTGGTGCGCGGCGGTAAGCGCGAGTTCATCTCCCGCAGCTACAACGTGCTGCTGCACGGCATGCTGGGCGCCAACTTCTCTGACGCGCAGTGCGGTTTCAAAGCCATTCGTGCCGATGTTGCCGCCGCGCTCCTTCCACTCGTGCAAGACGACGCCTGGTTCTTCGACACCGAGCTGCTCGTCATCGCGCAGCGCAGCGGCCTGCGAATCCACGAGGTTCCCGTCGACTGGATCGACGACCTCGACTCCCGCGTCGAAATCGCCTCGACCGTGAAGCAAGACCTGCGCGGCGTCTTCCGCGTGGGCCGCGACCTCGCTCGCGGGGTCATCCCCGTGCAGTCGGTGTACGCCGAGCTCGGCCGTTCGCCCATCGGGCGTGTCGACCGGCCGTCGTTTCTCGGTCAGGTGGTTCGGTTCGCTGTGGTGGGCGGATGCTCCACCATCGCCTACGCCCTCCTCTACCTGCTCTTCCAGGGCCTCATCGGGTCTCAGGCCGCCAACTTCAGCGCGCTGCTCATCACAACCATCGCCAACACCTGGGCGAACCGGCGTTTCACGTTCGCCATTCGCGGGCCGGCAAAAGCTGTCACGCACCAGTTTCAGGGCTTGATCGTCTTTGCGCTTGCCTGGGTCATCACCTCGGGCTCGCTGCTCGCCCTGAACCTGTTCGCGCCGAGCGCGCCCACCGCGGTGGAGCTGATCGTGCTCACCGTTGCCAACCTCGTCGCCACCGCCCTGCGGTTCGTACTGCTGCGCCGCTGGGTGTTCAAGGCACCCGCGGCTGAGCACACAACCGACCGCGAATGCACCTCCGGCACCCCCGCCGCTGCCTCGGCCACCGAACATCCCACTCAGAAAGCGAGCGCCGCCTGATGACCAGCAGCACTCTTCCCCGCCCGGTCAGCCCCGGCCGCACAGGCACCCCGTCTTCGAGCGACCTCAGCGCGCGCATCCGGAACCTCGGCCGTTCGCTCATTCGCGGCCGCGCCACCAACGCAGTGTGGGAGCGCCCGGCTCTGCTCGGCCTGCTCATTCTCACGACCCTCGCCTACCTCTGGAACCTCTCGAACAGCGGCTACGCCAACGAGTTCTACTCGGCCGCCGTGCAGGCCGGCTCGCAGAACTGGGAGGCGTTTCTCTTCGGCTCGTCTGACGCCGGCAACTCGATCACGGTCGACAAGCCGCCCGCCAGCCTCTGGATCATGGCGCTCTCGGTGCGCGCCTTCGGCCTGAGCTCGTTCTCGATTCTGCTGCCCGAGGCCCTGATGGGCGTGCTCACCGTGGCCCTCGTCTACGTCATCGTGCGCCGGCACTTCTCGCCGGGAGCCGCCCTCATCGCGGGAGCCGTCATGGCCAGCACGCCGGTGGCGGCGCTGATGTTCCGGTTCAACAATCCCGATGCGCTGCTCGTTCTGCTGCTCACCGCCTCGGTCTACTTCACTCTGCGCGCCATCGAAAGCGGCCGCATGCGCTGGCTCCTGCTCGCCGGCGCCATGGTCGGCTTCGGCTTTCTCACCAAGCAACTGCAGGCCTTCGTCATCCTGCCGCCGCTCGTCGTCGCCTACGCCTGGGCCGCGCCCATCCCGTTTCGCCGCCGCATCGGGCACCTGTTCGCCGCGCTCGGCGCCGTCATCGTGTCGGCAGGCTGGTGGGTTGCGCTCATCGAACTCGTGCCCGCGTCGATGCGCCCCTACGTCGGCGGTTCGCAGAACAACGACTTCCTCGAACTGACCTTCGGCTACAACGGCTTCGGTCGCCTCACCGGCGCCGAAACCGGCAGCGTCACCGGCGGCGCTGGCGGCGGCGCCACGACCGGCGGCCAATGGGGGGCCACCGGCTTCACCCGCCTGTTCGATGGCGAATTCGGCGGCCAGATCGCCTGGCTCATCCCGGCAGCCCTCGCCCTGCTCGTCATCTCGTTTGTGCTCCTGCGTCGCCAGAAGCGAACGGATGCGCGCCGCGCCACCCTCGTCATGTTCGGTGGCTGGCTGGTGGTGACCGGGCTGCTGTTCAGTTTCATGGCCGGAATCTTCCACGCCTATTACACGGTCGCTCTCGCACCTGCCATCGCGGGCGTCGTCGGAGCCGGCGCCGTTCTCCTCTTCAACACCCGCCGCCATCTCTGGGCCCGCCTCGTCTCGGCCGCGCTCGTACTCGTCACCGTCTTCTGGGCCTACTCGCTGCTGACGCGGGCGGCCGAATGGATGCCCTGGCTCAAGTTCGCCGTCGTCATCCTCGGTGTCGTGGCCGCCGTTCTGCTGGTCTTCCGGTTCACGGTTCGCGCTCTACGAATCACGACCATCGTCGTCACCCTCACAGCGGTGCTCCTGGCGCCCACCGCGTACACCCTCGAAACCATCTCGGTCGGACACACCGGCTCGATCGTCACGGCGGGCCCCACTGTCGCATCGTCAACCTCGTTCGGCGGCGGAGCGTTCGGTGCCCGCGGCGGGGCCGGCAACTTCGCCGGTGGCCGGCGCACGGCTGGCGGCGGCACGGCCGGAACCGGCGGTGCCGGTGGTGCGGGTACCGCTCCGCAGGGCGGCTTCGGCCAGCTCGGCGGCGGTACCGGTACCGGCACCGGAGCTGGTACGGGTACGGGCACGACGGGCGGTATGGGTACGGGCGGTACGGGCACGGGAACGCCCGGCGGTACCGGCACCGGCACCCCCACCGGCACCCGCGGCGGTGGCGGCGGCGGCGGAGGCCTGCTCGGCGGAGCCACGGTCAGCACCCAGGTCAGCGCACTGCTGAAGGCCAATGCTTCCAGCTACACCTGGGCGGCCGCGGCCATCGGCTCCCAGAACGCCGCCAGCTACCAGCTCGCCACCCAGGCGGCCGTCATGCCCATCGGCGGCTTCAACGGCAGCGACCCCTCACCCACCCTCGCAGGGTTCACGGCCGATGTGGCTGCGGGCAAGATCCACTACTTCATCTCCTCTGGCAACATCGGAACCTCGAACGGCGGCAGCTCCATCTCCTCCCAGATCGCGAGCTGGGTGGCCGCGAACTTCACCGCCACCTCCGTCGACGGAACCACCCTCTACGACCTGACCGCCGCCTCAACCACGGCGACCAGCTAGCGGCCTCGTGGGGGCTCTGATCGCCCCCGGCTAAGCTGTTCAGCGTCGAAACTTCGCCGTCGAAAGGTTCTGGCTCGTGGGTCGTGTGTTCGTAGTGGGTTCGTTGAACGTCGACTCGGTCGTGCGAGTCGAGCGTCATCCCTCGCCCGGTGAAACCGTTCGGGGCGGCGACCTCGCCACCTTCTGGGGCGGCAAAGGCGCGAACCAGGCTGTCGCGGCCGCCGAAGCCGGGGCAGACGTCATCTTCATCGGCCGTGTCGGCGACGACCCCGAAGGCCACGCCTACCGCACCCGCCTCGCCTCCCGCTCGATCGACGTCAGGCCCCTCGGCATCACCCATGGTGTCACCACCGGCCACGCCATGATCGCCGTCTCCGGCGACGGCGAGAACACCATCATCGTCTCGCCCGGCGCCAACGCCCGTGTCACCCTCGACGACCTCGCCCTCCTCCGCCCCGCCTCCTTCTCCGCCACCGACACCCTCAACACCACCGACACGGCCTACGACTCCGAGCCGGGCGGCATCACTGCAGGAGATGTGCTGCTCGCGTCGCTCGAGCTCGACTTCGACGTGGTGTCCGAAGCGGTGCGCCTGGCTGCGGCCGCAGGGGCGCGGGTGGTGCTGAACCTCGCTCCGTTCGCCGTGCTGCCGGCCGGGGTACTGGCGCTGGCCGACCCCGTGATCGTCAATGAGCACGAGGCAGAGGAGCTCCGGGCATCCGGAGCCCTGCCCCCCTCGGTGCTCATCACTCTCGGCCCTGACGGATCCCGCTGGGGCAGCACAACCGTGCCCGGCACCCGCGTCGACTCCGTCGTCGACACCACTGGGGCCGGCGACACCTACTGCGGAACCCTCGCCGCCCATCTCGCCGCCGGCGCCACCCCCGACGCGGCCATGCTCGCTGCCAGTGCCGCCGCCGCTCGCAGCGTCACCTGGCTGGGCGCCCAGCCCGACTGACCCCGCTCTGCGCCTCAGCCCCCGCCCCTGGTTCTCCGAGCGGGCCGTTGGCGACCCGCGTGCGCGCTGACGTGGGCCGTCAGGCAGCGGCCGACGTGAAGGTGTGCGCGCCGGGACCGACCGCGAGCAGGCGCCCGTCGGGCAGCTCGAGGGTGCCCGTGGTGCCGAGCGGCAGCGACACATCGACCGTGAGGCTGCCACCCCCCACCCGCCACGCGATCGAGACCGTTCCGTACGGCGACTCGTGCCGCGCACTCGCCGATGTCAGCCCCCCTCCCGGCCGCGGCGCGAACGCGACCGTGCGATACCCGGGCGACGCCGGCGCGAGCCCCGCCACCACGCGGTGCAGCCAGTCGGCCACGGCGCCGAGCGCGTAGTGGTTGAACGAGGTCATCTCGCCCGGGTTGATGGTTCCGTCGGGCAGCTGGCTGTCCCATCGCTCCCAGATCGTGGTCGCCCCGCTCGCCACGGTGTACAGCCACGACGGGCACTCCTGCTCGAGCAGCAGCGCGTAGGCGCGTTCCACCCCGCCGGTGCTCGTGAGGGCGTCGGAGACGACGTTGGTGCCGGCGAATCCGGTGGCGATGCGATTGCCCGCTGTTTCGACGAGCGACGCCAGGCGAGCACCGGCTCCCGCCACCTGGGCGGGAGTGGGCAGAAGGTCGAATTCGATGGCCAGCGCATAGGCGGTCTGGGCGTCGCTCGTGAGCCGGCCATCCGGAAGCACGTACTCGGCAGCGAACGCCGCCCGAACCTCGGCCGCCAGCGCGAAGTACCGCGCCGCATCGGCGGTGAGGCCGAGCACTTCAGCCGATCGCGCGAGGTGCAGCGTCGACCACGCGAAGTACGCCGTCGCCACGAGGTACCGGTCGGTGAGCGCGTCGGCCGGGTCTTCGGGCGGCGCCGCGGGGTCGAGCCAGTCGCCGAGCTGAAACCCGGTGTTCCACAGGCGGCTGGGGCCCGCCAGCGACTCCATCAGGTCGACCCAGCCCTTTGCGCTCTCGTACTGGGCCGCGAGGATGCCCGTGTCACCGAAGCGCTCGTAGAGCACCCACGGGGTGAGCACCGCCACGTCACCCCACACCGCGCCGGGGCGAATCGGCGTCCACATCTGGCCGCCCGGAATCACCGGAACGTACCAGGGCACCGTGCCGTCAGGCAGCTGCTCGGCCGCCACATCGCGAAGCCAGGAGCCGAGCATTCCCGAGCAGTCGTACAGAAAGGATGCCGTCGGTGCGAACACTTGAATGTCGCCTGTCCAGCCCAACCGTTCGTCGCGCTGGGGGCAGTCGGTGGGAATGTCGACGAAGTTGCCGCGCATGCTCCACCGCACGTTCTCGTGCAGGCGATTGACGAGCGGGTCTGACGATGCGAACCATCCGGTGCGCGCCATGTCGGTGTGGTAGACCCGGGCAACGATGTCGCCGGGCCGCAGTACGCCCGGCCATCCGGTGACCTCGGCGTAGCGAAAACCGTGGATCGTGAACCGCGGCTCCCACACCTCTTCGCCGCCGCCCGCGAGCGTGTAGCGGTCGGTCGCCGCGGCCCCCCGCAGCGGCCGCGTGTAGAGCTCGCCGTCGTGCAGTACTTCGGCGTGCCTCAGCGTCACGGTCTGCCCGCGTTCGCCTCGCACCCGGATGCTCAGCCGACCCGACAGGTTCTGCCCGAAGTCGAGCAGGGTGGCGCCCGACGGGCTCGTGGTGACAGAGACCGGCTCGAGCTCTTCAGTCGAGCGCACCGGCGGCCCCTGCGGCGCGATGAGCACCGTAGCGTCGTGCGGCGAGACCACCACGGGGGTGAACCCGCTCGCGTCGAACCCGGGCGACGACCATCCGGGGCCCGCGGCGGAGCTGCCCGCACCTGTACCCGCACCTGTACCCGTACCGATACCCGCGGCGCCCGCGGCCGCATCAGAGGCCGTGAGGTCGTCGGCGGAACCCGCCGCGCCATCCGCAGGCGTCCCTGCACCATCGACCACGTCGCCCGACCCCGCCGTCACCCGCGCGTCGAACGTCTCGCCGTCGTACAGCTCGGTGAACCCGATCGGGCCGAACCCGGCCTGCCAGTCGGCGTCGGTCGCGACTGTCACCGTGCGCCCATCGTCGAGCGTCACCTCGAGCTGCGCGATGAGCGCCAGCTCGGTGCCGTACAGGTTGCGGTGGCCGCCGTTGAAGCCGTACCGCCCGCGAAACCAGCCGTCGGCGAGCCACGAGCCGATCACGTTGGCTCCGGATGCGAGGTGTGCGGTGACGTCGTACGTGTAGTACCGCAGGCGCTCGCCGTAGACGGTCCAGCCGGGGCTGAGGGCGTCGTCGCCCACGCGCTTGCCGTTGATCTCGACCTCGTAGAGGCCGTGCGCGGTGACGTAGAGGCGGGCCGAGGCGACGCCGGCGTCGAGCGTGAATTCTCGGCGGAGCAGCGGCGGGCGCCGGTCGGCCGTATCGTCTTCGGCCCACGCGGGGCCGGCGGCGAGGGCGCTCCAGTCGCCGGGCTGCAGCAACCCTGCTTCGACCACGCTGCGCTCCGACCACTCGGAGACCGCGCCGAACACCGTGCCGGAGGTGGTTGCGGCGGTCGAGTCGGCGGCGCCCGCGCCGGCACCCCACACCCGCACGCGCACGGCCATCCGTTCGCGCGACGTGAGCGGGGCATCCGGCCATGCCACCAGCACCTGCTCGCCCGATACGATGCGGCCCGACGAGTGCACCTCGCCGCCGCGCTCGAACGACACCTCGTAGGCCGTCTGCACCCACTCGTTGTCGCCCGCGTCGCCGCTGGCCTTCCACGACAGCCGCGGCTCGGCCTCGCCGATGCCGAGGGCGTCGCGGTGGTGCTCGAACGTGGGGGCAGTGATGCTGACGGTCATGGCTGTTCTCTCTGAATCGACGCTGATCTGAAGGGGTCGTGCGGGGCAGTGCGGGGTGGTGCGCGGTGTTTCGCGTCGAGCTGGTCGCGCGAGGCAGCCCGCAGCCCGCAGCCCGCCCTACCGCCCCCGCGGCCGGTACCGCGTCGGCCGGAACGTCGCCGACACGACCGCCCGCAACGCCTCGAGCGAGCTGCCCACGGGCACCATGCCCGCCGCGCGCGCTTGCACGAGAATGTTGCCAATGGCCGTCGCCTCCACCGGCCCCGCCAGCACGGTCAGCCCAGTGCGGTCGGCGGTCAGCTGGCAGAGCAGCTCGTTCAGCGAGCCGCCCCCCACGATGTGGATCGCCGAGACGGTCTTGCCCGTCAACTCCGCCGCCTGCTGCACCGTCGTGGCATACGCCACGGCCAGGCTCTCGAGAATCGAGCGCGTGAACTCGGCGGGGTTCTGAGGCACAGCGACCCCGTGTTCTCGGCACCAGTCGGCGATGCGCGACGGCATGTCTCCGGGGGTGATGAACCGGTCATCCGCCGCGTCGAAGACGCTCACGGGTGCAGTGACAGCCGATGCTCGGGCGAGCAGTTCGGCGAGTTCGATGGGGGTTCCGGATGCCCGTTCCCACGTTCTGACCGACTCCGACAACAGCCACAACCCTGACACATTCTTCAGGTACCGCACCCGCCCGTCGACGCCGCCCTCGTTCGTGAAGTTGGCGGCGCGGCCCTCCTCGCTCACAACGGGCGATTCGAGCTCGACTCCCACAAGCGACCACGTACCGCTCGAGATGTACGCGAAGTCGTCGTCGGTCGCGGGCACCGCGACCACGGCCGATGCGGTGTCGTGCGAGCCCACGAGCGTGACCCCTACGCCCGGCCCGGCACCCAGGTCGGAGGCCACCTCGGGCAGCAGTCGCCCGAGCGAACTCCCGGGTTCGGCGAGCCGCGGAAGAAGGCCCGCAGGCAGCCCGAGGCGCGTCATCAGCTCAGCATCCCAGCCGCGCGTGTGCGGGTTCAGCAGCCCGGTGGTCGACGCGTTCGTGATCTCGGCGACGCCCACGCCGGTGAGCCAGTACCCGAGCAGGTCAGGTATCAGCAATACCGTGTCGGCCAAGGCGAGGTCTCCGGATGCCCGGTCGGCAGCAAGCTGGAACAGTGAGTTGAACGGCAGATGTTGCAGCCCGTTCAACCGGTACAGTTCGGCCGGCCCGACCACCGAGTGCACGGCGGCAACCCCTGCCGTCGTGCGCTCGTCACGGTAGTTGTACGGAGCCCCGAGCATCCGGCCGCCCCGCAACAACGCGTAGTCGACCGCCCACGAGTCGACGCCGATCGACACCACGTCGGGCTCGTCGCGAAGTGCGCTGCGGAGCCCGGCGCCGACCGACCGGTACAACTCGAGGATGTTCCAGTGCAGCCCGAACGCAGCCTCGCCGCTCGCCTGGCCAGCGGCCGCTCCCGCACCCGCATCCGCATCCGCATCCGCGCGGCCTTCGTACACCCGCACAGGTTGATTCGGAAAGCGCGCCACATGCTGCATGCGCACCTCACCGTCGCCCACGTACCCGAGGATCACCCGCCCACTCGTCGCCCCCAGGTCGACCGCGACAACCGCGCTCACCGCCCGCTCCTCCCGCCGCCGCTCGTGAATCCGCCCGCGTTGGAGGAGAAGGAGGCGGTTGAGGAGCGGGCGGCGAGGGCGGCGGGCGGGTGGCTCATCGGAGGAAGGCGGCCGCGACGCCGGCGTCGACGGGGATGTGGAGACCGGTGGTGTGGGTGAGGTCGTGGCCGGTGAGCACGGCGACCGCGTTCGCGACGTGGTCGGGCAATACCTCACGGCCGAGGATGGTGCGCTTGGCGTAGTACGCGCCGAGCTCCGCTTCGGGCACCCCGTACACCGCAGCGCGTTTCGCGCCCCAGCCGCCGGAGAAGATTCCCGAGCCGCGAACGACACCGTCGGGGTTGATGCCGTTCACTTTCACCCCGTGTTCGCCGAGCTCGACCGCGAGCAGGCGCACCTGGTGTGCCTGGTCGGCTTTCGTCGCAGAGTACGCAATGTTGTTCGGGCCCGCGAAAACCGAGTTCTTCGACGAAATGTAGATGATGTCGCCGCCCATCTGCTGGTCGATGAGCACGCGGGCCGCTGCGCGCGACACCATGAACGAGCCTTTCGCCATGACGTTGTGTTGCAGGTCCCAGTCGGCGTCGGTGGTTTCGAGCAACGGTTTCGACAGCGACAGACCCGCGTTGTTCACGACGAGGTCGAGGCCGCCGAACGCGAGCACGGTGGCGTCGATCGCGGCCTGGATGTCAGAAGCCGAGGTCACATCGGCGCGCACCCCGATTGCGACATCGGTCGAGCCGAGTTCGGCGGCAGCATCCTGAGCCTTCTGCAGGTCGAGGTCGGCGATCACAACGCTGCACCCGTGACGAGCGCGATACGCGTCGCATGCGACGCGGGTTTGGGCAGCCGGGCGAGTTTGGCTTCTTCGAGGGCCCAGTACTCGATACGAAACTTCTCTGCCTCATCGATCGGCGCGTACGTCGAGAGCGCCTCGGCACCGCGCATCACGTTGATCGCGTTCGTGTAGAACTCACCCGCGACCCGGGAGGTCTGCTTGTTGGCCCCGTAGGAGAACATGCCCACCCCGGGAATCAGAACGATCGCGGGGTCAGCGCCTCGCATGGCGGGCGAACCTTCGACCTTGTTGCGGTCGTAGTACGCCGCGTACTCGGCACGGTATTCGGCGTGCAGCTCCTTCAAGCGGGCGATCGACTCCTCGACCGTCGCGGTGCCGGGCAGGTCGAGGATCAGCGGCTTCACTTTGGTGCGGAGGAAGTGATCGGGGCAGGACGTGCCGAGCGCACCCAGCCGGGGGTGCTCGGCCGAAGCCAGGAAGTCGAGTACCACGGGCGTGTCGGTGAAAGACCCGACCATGGGCCGGTCGACCGACGCGAGGCCGCGGATGCTCGCGCCGAGCGCGGCAGCTTTCGCGCGCCGCTCTTCTTCGGGCAGGGCCTCGTAACCGGCGAGTGCGGGCCCGAACGGCAGTGCGCGGCCGTGCTCGGCGATGTACGCCTCAGCGGTGTCGATGATCCAGAGCGAGTTCGCTTCGGCCTCGTCTGACGTGTCGCCCCACGCGGTGATGCCGTGCCCGCCGAGAATGCAGCCCACAGCGGCGGGGTTGGCGTCTTTGATCGCGGCGATGTCGAGGCCGAGCTGAAAACCGGGGCGCCGCCACGGCACCCAGACCACCTTCGAACCGAAGATCGTGGTCGTGAGGGCTTCCCCGTCGGCCGCGGTCGCGACAGCGATACCGGAGTCGGGGTGCAGGTGATCGACGTGGGCTGCGTCGACGAGGCCGTGCATGGCCGTGTCGATCGAGGGTGCAGCGCCGCCCTTGCCGAACAGGGTGTAGTCGAACGCGGCAACCATTTCGTCTTCGCGCTCAACACCGGGATACACGCTCACGAGCGATCGCAGCCGGTCGACCCGCAACACGGCGAGTCCCGCCTCTTTCAGCGTTCCGAGGTCGCCGCCCGAGCCCTTCACCCACAACAGTTCGACGGGCTCGCCCGTGACCGGGTCGAGTTCGAAACCCTTGGCAGAGGTGTTACCCCCGGCATAATTCGTGTTCCTCGCATCGGAACCCAGACGATTCGAACGAGCAATCAGTTCAGCTGCGGTGGTGTTGGTCATGGTTCAGGCTCCCCAGCTCGCTTGTTGGCCGCCGACACGGGTTTCGGCGATGTTCTTCTGGTACCCCGAGGCGAGGTACGCCTTCATCGGGTCGGCCGGCAGGCCGCGACCCTCACGCCACTCGGCCAGGGCCGGGCGAACGTCGGTGTAGAACGCGTCCATCAGAATGTTGTTGGCGCCGAGCACGTCTTCGGCATTCTGCGCGGCGTCGAGCGCTTCGGTGTCGACCAGCAACGCACGAGCCGTCATCTCCTGAACATTCAGCACCGAACGAATCTGGCCGGGAATCTTGTCTTCGACGTTGTGGCACTGGTCGAGCATGAAGGCAACCGGCGACCCGGGGCCGTAGCCGCCGCCGCGCACGACCTCGAAGAGAATTCTGAACAGCTGGAACGGGTCGGCCGCCCCCACGATGAGGTCGTCGTCGGCGTAGAAGCGCGAATTGAAGTCGAACGAGCCGAGCTTGCCGAGGCGAAGCAACTGCATGACGATGAATTCGATGTTCGTGCCGGGCGCGTGGTGGCCTGTGTCGAGGCAGACCAGGGCGCGGTCGCCGAGCGCGGAGACCTGGGCGTACGAGGTTCCCCAGTCGGGAACATCGGTGTGGTAGAAAGCGGGCTCGAAGAATTTGTACTCGAGTACCATCCGCTGCGATTCACCGATGCGGTCGTAGATTTTCTGCAGCGAGTCGGCGAGGCGGTCCTGGCGGCCGCGCAGGTTGCCCTGGCCGGGGTAGTTGGTGCCGTCGGCGAGCCAGATCTTGAGGTCTTGAGATCCGGTCGCATCCATCACGTCGATGCACTCGAAGTGATGGTCGATGGCCTTCTGCCGGATACCTGCGTCGATGTGTGTCAGGCTGCCGAACTTGTACGCGTCGTCTTGGAACGTGTTCGAGTTCACCGTGCCCACCGTCACGCCGAGTTCGGCGGCTGTGTCGCGGAGAGCGTCGTAGTCGTCGACCTTGTCCCACGGAATGTGCAGCGCGACCTTGGGTGACAACCCCGTCACCTTGTTCACCTGCGCGGCGTCGGCCAGCTTCTCCTGGATGGTGCGAGGGGTGCCTGGCGTCGAGAACACCTTGAAACGGGTGCCCGAATTGCCGAATGCCCATGACGGCAGCTCGATGACCTGCGACTCGAGCTGCGACAGTAGTGAACTGCTGAGTGTGCCCATGATGATGATCCTTTTCTTACTTCACTGAGACTTGACGAAACTCGATGCCCATGAGGCTTGCTGCTGCTTTGAAATCTGCCGCGCGGTGGCCGGTGGCCAGCGCCCAGTGGTGGTCGGTGCCGGTGGCGCTCCACTCGTCGACCCACTCACCTGGGTCGCAGCCGAAGTCGACGCGTGAGGTGGTGTTGCCGATCGCGAGCAGCGGGCCCGGCACGACGGTTCCTTCGGAGGCCACGAAGACGTAGCTGCCGTCGTGCTCCTGCCCCACGCCGAACACCGTCACGGGCCCGTGCTTCACGTCGAACTCGACGCTCACGCCGTAGCCGCGCTTGCCGTGAAAGACACCGAGGCCGCGAAGAAGCGGGCCGCCCGCGCTGATGGCGAGGTGCGCCGGGCCGTCGTGGCCCATCTCGACCACGTTGTCGGTGAAGTTCAGCGCCTGTATCTCGGTGAACGACCCGCCCGCCCCGAGCGCGTGCGACGCAAGCATGGCGATGCTGGTGCGCAACTCGAACTCGCCGACCGTGGGGATGCCGCGGGCGGTGAGCAGGGATGCCCCCAGAATCATGCCCGCACCGAGACGTTCGTGCAGCTCTCCGCCGAGCCCCCGGTGGTAGTAGGCCAGCGAGTCGAGGTCGAAGTCGCCGATCAGCCGGTCGAGCCCCACTGAGACGCGGGCGCCCCACGCGAAGTCGTCGTCGTTCACCGAGTCGTCGAGCGTGAACACTTCGCGGGCGAGTTGCATGCGCTCGCGAACCTCAGCATCGGTGACGGCATCGACTCGCACGCGCAGGTCGTCGAATTCGAGAATCTCGATGTGCGACCCGAAGGTGGTCGACACGGTGGTGAGGTCGGTCGAGACGTCGAGCATGCCCGGGTAGAGATGACCCATCAGCCCGTGACGGGCGTTCTTCAGCCGCGCACTGACACCCGCCGCGTGCACCCAGCGCTCGATCCGCACCCAGGCCGACTCCTGCTTCAGATGACCCGAGACCGAACGAAACGGGATGCCCGCCCGACGGAACACGTTCGCAACTTCAGGCACGGGGCACTGCCCGCAGTACGCGAGCCACTTGCCGGTGTCGAAGTTCGCGTGGTCCATCGCTTCGGTGGGCTGCAGATCGATCAGCAGTACGGGAGTGTTGGTTCGTTGGGCGATCGGCAGAACCATCGACGACGTCAGGTAGGTCGAGAGAAAGATGACGATCAGGTCGCAGTCGGCCACGCGCAACTGCTCACCGGCCTTCAGCGCCTCGGGGGCATCCGACACGAACCCTGCATCGACCACGTCGGCGTCGAGCTGCCTGAACCGGTCGGTGATGTACCCGGCCGAGAGTTTCAGCTGCGGCAGAAGGTCAGGAAACTGCGGCCAGTAGGTGCCGAGGCCGCCCGAGACGAGCCCGACGCGGGTCTTTCGCCGCGTGAACGGCTCGAGCGACGCATGCAGTGCGTTCGAGGTGGTGTGGGTCATGGGCTGTTCCTGTGCAAGGGGATGGGTGCCGGGAGACGGAATCAGGCGTTGGCGAGCGCCAGCGTCGACGTGAAGTGGTGTTGGCCCGAACCCACCTCGACGGTGTCTCCGCCGGGAACCACGACGGTCGCCGTGACGCCGGGGGGCACCTCGACGTCGAGTGTGAAGGCGTCACCCTCGAGAGACCAGGCCGAACGGATGAGGCCGCGCACACTTTCGTAACTGGCCGCGGCAGAGGTGAGCGAGCCGCCCACGCGCGGGGCGATGTGCAGGCGCTCGTAGGCGACCGACGTGGCCGCCTGCTCGATGCCGGCCACGTAGCGGTAGAGCCATTCGCCAACAGAGCCCAGCGAGTAGTGGTTGAACGAGTTCATCTCCACCGCCTGGAACCCGGCGTGTTCGGTCCAGCCGTCCCACCGCTCCCAGATGGTCGTGGCGCCCTGGCGAACCGAGTAGAGCCACGAGGGGTACCGGTCGGTCTCGAGCAGGGCGAAAGCGAGGTCGTCGCGGCCGATCTCGCTGAGCACGGGGCAGAGCAGCGACACCCCGACGAACCCGGTGGTCAGCAATCCGTCATGCGCGTCGATCGCTTCGGCAAGGTGCTTCGCAGCGTTTTCACGGTGCTCGCCCGAAACCAGGTCGAAGGCGAGTGCGAGCAGGTAGTCGGTCTGGGTGTCACCTTCAAGGCGGCCATCCTGACCCGTGAAGGTGTCGACGAAGGCCTGCTTGATGCGGGCGGCGAGCTCACCGTAGTGCGCGGCGTCGGCGGTCTTGCCGAGGGCTTCGGCCGACTTCGCCACGAGCTCGGCCGAGTGCGCGAAGTAGGCGGTGGCCATGAGCGGGCGCGGGGTGAGGGCATCGATCTGCAGCCAGTCGCCGTAGTGGTTGCCCACGCGGCGGGTCCAGATGAGGTTCGGGTTGTGCTTCTCGATGAAGTCGACCCAGCGGGTCATCGACTCGTACGAGGTCTCGAGCAGACGCAGATCGCCATACACCCGGTAGAGGTGCCACGGGATGATCACGCCGGCGTCGGCCCACGCCGGAGCCCCGTCGGCGAAGAACTGCGACACCACCGGTGCCACGTCGGGAAACGAGCCCTCAGCGGTCTGGGCGCCGCGTACGTCGGCGAGCCAGCGGGTGAAGAACGAGGCCACGTCGGCGTTCAGGGCCGCCGTGGGCAGAAAGACCTGGGCGTCGGCCATCCAGCCGAGCCGCTCGTCGCGCTGCGGGCAGTCGGTGGGCAGCCCTACGAAGTTGCCGCGTTGGCCCCAGGCGATGTTGCTGATCAGCTGATTGACGTCGGCGCTCGACGTGGTGATCGTGCCGGCGGGTGGCGTGGCGCTCGAGAGTACAACGGCCGTGACGCGCTCAAGCGGCACCGGCTCGTCGAGGCCCTCGATCTCGAGGTAGCGAAAGCCGTGCAGGGTGAAGGTCGGCTCGAAGACATTGCTGTCGGCGCCGGCCGACACGTACACGTCGCGCTGCTGGGCCGTGCGAAGGTTGGCCGTGTACAGCTCGTCATTCTCCAGCACCTCGCCGTGCTTCAGGATGATCGACCGATCAGCCGCGAGAGGCCCGAAGTCGACGCGCACGCGCCCCACCAGGTTCTGGCCGAAGTCGTAGAGCGCGCGGCCATGGGCATCGATGACCACGCTGATCGCGGGTAATTCATCGATGACCTCGATGGGGGCATCCACCTGGGCCAGAAACGTGCTGAAGTCGTCGGTGCGAGTGGCGACCGGCGCCCAGCCGGAGGCGTCGTACTCGGGTGTGTTCCAGGCGCCGAGGTCGCGGCGGGCATCGACGTACTCGCCCATGAGCAGGTCGGTGTAGAAGATGCGGCCGTTCGCGGTCTGCCAGCTGTCATCGGTCACGATGCGGTCGGTGCTGCCGTCGGCGTAGGTGATCTCCAGCTGGGCCCAGGCCTCAGAGGTGACGCCGTAGTGGTTGCCCTGGCGTCGGGCGTCGAAGCCAACGTAGCCGGCCCACCAGCCGTCAGCCAGCACGATGCCGATGGCGTTCTCGCCCTCCTTCACCTGGTCGGTGACGTCATAGGTCTGGTACTGCAGGCGCTCGGTGTAGTCGGTCCAGCCGGGGGCGAGTTCGGCGCTGCCGAGACGGTCGCCGTTGAGGTGCGCGGTGTAGATGCCGTGTGCGGTCGCGTAGAGGCGGGCGCTGGCGATGGGGCCGCGGGCCGTGAAGGCGCGGCGCAGGTACGCGGCCGGCGGAACGTGGCGCATCGAGGTGGGGATGTCGTCGTCGACGGGCGGGTCGAACTCGCGCTCGGGAATGTCGTACGTGGTGTCGGCAGCGACCCAGCCGCCCGCGAAGTCGTCTCGCTCGAGCAGGCCTGTCTCGAACCAGGCCGTGCCGGCCTCGATGACCGTCTGGTCGGTGTCTCTGAGCGTCAGGCTCCACGTGTAACGGGTGCGCGAGTTCAGTGGCCCGTCGTACGTGACCCCCACGGCGGTGCCGGCGTCGACCCAGCCCGTGCTCCAGGCCGCGCTGCCGATTGCGCTCTGGTCGGCGCTGCCCTCGGACGACACGTCGACCCTGTAGGCAGCAGCGGCGGCACCTGAAACGGTGCTCTTCAGTCGCCACGAGAGCCGAGGGGCTGAGATGTCGATGCCGAGAGGGTTTTCACGGTATTCGGTGCGCAGGGCGTAGGCCTGAAGAGTGGTCATTGTGCGGTGCAATCCTTTGATCTGCAAGGCAGGTCTTCGCTGACGCTGCGAAACAATAATTACCACAATCGAAACGTTTCACAAAGCGCGTTGCGATATTCGATGGCGGCCCCAAGACGTTATTCTTCTGTTACTTTTTGGCATATTGACTAATGAACGTGTTCATGCGTAAGTTGTGCTGAGTTCACAGTTGAAACGAATCACAAGCGACGAGGAGGTCGTGATGGCGTTAGAGCGCACAGCTCGACGACGACCCGGTAAATCAAACTTCGGGGTCAAGCGCGGGGCATGGATCTTTTTGCTGCCTGCCGCGGCGATCTACCTGTTCGTTGTTCTGTGGCCGAGCATCCAGGGTGCCGGATTCGCGCTGACCGACTGGAACGGCCTCAACCCGGTCAAGAACTTCATCGGTTTCGACAACTTCGTGAAGCTGTTCAACGACCAGAAGGCCCTCACCTCGGTGTGGCACACGCTCGTGATCGCCGTCACCATCACCGTCGTGCAGAACCTCGTGGGGCTGCTGCTCGCCCTCGGGGTGAACACTCGCATCAAGTCGCGCAATGTCTTGCGGGTCGTGCTGTTCGCTCCCGCGATCATCACGCCGGTGGCCACGGGGTACCTGTGGCAGAACCTGCTCGGCCAGAAAGGTGCGGTCAACGAGTTTCTCGGCTTTCTGGGGTTGCCGCCGCACACCTGGCTGGGTGACAGCAACACCGCCATCTGGGCTATCTGCGTGGTCATCGTGTGGCAGTTCGCCGGCTACTCGATGGTCATCTTTCTCGCCAACCTGCAGGGCATCTCGCAAGAGGTCATCGAAGCCTCGAAAATGGACGGCGCCGGGCCGATCAGGCGGTTCTGGTCGATCATCCGCCCCGAACTCGCGCCGTCGATCACGATCAACCTGATGCTCTCGATCATTGGCGGCCTGAAGATCTTCGACCAGGTCTGGGTCATGACCGGCGGCGGGCCGGGTGGCTCGACCGAGACGATGTCGACCTTTCTCTACAAGAACGCCTTCCAGTTCGGTGACTTCGCGTATGGCATCGCCATTGCCGTGGTGCTGACCGTTCTGGTTGCCATCATCTCTGCCGGGCAGTTCGCGTTGCTCGGCCGCCAGAACAAGGGAGACTGACCCGTGGAGCGTTACACCTGGAAGACGGGCATCCTCGAAGTCGTCATGATCGTGGTGGCCGCGATCTTCTTCATTCCCCTTTTTGTGCTCATCAGTACTGCGTTCAAGGCCACCAACGACCCTTCTGGTTCGCTGCAGCTGCCCGCCAATTTCACCTTCGTCAATTTCTCGAACGCGTGGACAGAGGGGCACCTCGGCAACGCGCTGGCCAACAGCGCCACGGTCACCGTGGTCAGCGTGATTCTGCTCATCGTGCTGTCATCTCTCGCGGCATACCCGCTGGCCCGGGTGACCAAGCGCTGGTCGAAGCTGGCGTTCGCCGGGTTTCTGATCGGGCTGCTGCTGCCCTTCCAGCTCGCCCTCATCCCGCTCTACCAGACCATGCGCGACCTGCACCTGCTCGGCACGGTATGGGCGCTCATTCTCTTCTACGTGGGACTGCAGATGCCGTTCTCGATCTTTCTGTACACCGGGTTTCTGCGGGCGCTGCCGATCGAATACGAAGAAGCCGCTGCCATCGACGGCTCTGGCCTGTTCTCGACGTTCTGGCGGGTGCTTTTCCCGCTGCTTCGGCCCATCACCGGCACCGTGGCCATTCTCAACGTGATCACGATCTGGAACGACTTTCTCACGCCACTGCTCTACCTCAGCGGCTCAGGCCAGCAGACGGTGCCCGTGGCGCTGTTCGCCTTCGTCGGTCAGTACGTCTCGCAGTGGAACCTCGTCTTCGCCGGCCTCATCATCAGCATCTTCCCGATTCTGCTCGTCTACTTCCTCTTGCAGAAGACGGTTATTCAAGGCTTTGCCAGCGGGCTCAAAGGCTAGTCACATCAGCCGGCTCGGCAAGAAAGGCTTCGGCGTCTGTCGGGGCACCCACCACAAAGGAGACAATCACATGCGCTACAAAGCAGTAGGCGCCCTAGCGGCGAGCACGTTGCTCGTGCTCGGTCTGGCGGCCTGTTCCAACGACACCGGCGGCTCGTCGGCCAATGGCAAGACCACCCTCACCTGGGCCTCGACCACCAGTGAGAAGCCGGCCGTCGACGCCATCGTCGCGGCCTACGAGAAGGCGAACCCCGACGTCACCATCACCACCACGACGTCGGACACCGACAACTACCAGACCACCCTCCGCACGCAGCTCTCGAGCGGCACTGCCCCCGATGTGTTCTTCGTGTGGCCAGGCGACGGCAACCCGATGGCCATGACGGTCGTTCAGAAGGCCGGCCTCATCGCCGACCTCTCGAATGAGCCATTCGCTGCGAACATCCCCGCCGGCATCAAGCCTGTCAGCCAGATCGGCGGTAAGACCTACATCGCCCCCGTCACGTTCTCGGGTATCGGCGCCACCTACAACACCACGGCCCTCAAGGCGGCGAACCTGACGGAGCCCACCACGTGGACCGAGCTGCTCAAGTTCTGCGGCGACGCCAAGGCCATCGGCAAGGCCGCGTTCGCGCTCGCCGGCGGTACCCCGTGGAACACGCAGCTGATTCCCTACGCTTTGACACCGACGCTCGTCTACGGGCCCACGCCCACCTTCGCGGCCGACATGTCGGCCGGCAAAGTCACCTTCGCCACGTCGGCGTGGAAGACGGCGCTTGACAAGTACAAGCAGATGCAAGACTCTGGGTGCTTCCAAGACGGCGACCTCGGCACCGCCTACGAAGACGCCCTCAAGCTGGTCTCGACCGGTGACGCGTTCGCTTCGGTTCAGGTGAACTCCTCGATCACCGCGATGCAGCAGGCTGCCCCGAGCGGAACGACTTTCTCGTTCGACCCGCTGCCCGCAAACGATGACGCGACCTCGACCCGCATGGCAGGCGCCGCCGGTGCATCGTACGGCGTGAATGCCTCATCGAAGGTCAAAGATGCCGCGATCAAGTTCGTCGACTACCTCGCGTCGGCGGATGGCACTGCGGTGTACTCCACCGCCGCTGCCGGTATTCCGGCCATCCCGATCTCGACGTTCAAGGTCGACCCTGCTCTCGAGAACTTCGTGAAGTACCAGACCGCTGGCAAGACCGACCCGTTCATGGATCAGCTGTGGCCGAACTCCAAGGTTCAGCAGGTTCACTTCGAGGTTCTGCAGCAGCTGCTCGCCGGTTCGCTCTCCTCGACTGATGCACTGAAGCAGATGGATGCCGCCTACGCCGAGGGCGAAGGCTAAGCACCACCACCCGAGGGCCCGGTTCGCTCTTTCGAACCGGGCCCTCGTCATACCCCGAACAACTCCGGCGCGGCACACAGTCGCGGCCCCGGCCCAGATCCAGCCGAAAGCAGCTCTCCCGTCATGTCTGATGAACTCGTTCGTCGTTTCGAAGACCCCGCCCCCACCTACGGCCCCGTACCGCTCTGGTGGTGGAGCGGCGAGAAGCTCGAGCCCGCCCGCCTCCGCTGGCAGATGCAGCAGCTGGTCGCGCAGAACGTGCACCAGGCCGTGGTGATGAACCTCGCTCCGACCGGGCCGCTGTACGGCGCCCTCGCCGACGACCCGCCGTTCATGTCAGACGAGTGGTGGGTCATCTTCGAAGGTGCCTGCCGCGACGCAGACGAGCTGGGCTTCCAGCTCTGGTTGTACGACCAGATCGGCTTCTCGGGCGCGAACATCCAGGGCCACCTCGTCGCGGCGAACGCCTCGCTGGCCGGGCAGTCGCTCGGCAGCGTTCGGGTCGACGTTTCTGGCGAGACCACCGTGTCGGCCCCCGAGGGGTCGACCGCGCTTGCGGCGTGGTTCATTGCTCCGGATGCCCGCACCTCGCTGCCCGTCACGCTCGACGGCAACGCCGCCACCATCTCTGCCGCGGGTGGCGCGCTCGTGGTGGCCTTCGCCGCCACCCGCGGTTTCGACTACTTCTCGCGCGACGCCTCGGCCGAGCTCATCGACGCCATCTTCGGCGAGTACTCCCGGCACGTGGGCCAGTGGTTCGGCACGGCAATCGGCGGCGTCTTCCAAGACGAACTGCCCGACATGCCCAGCTGGTCGAAAGACTTCGCGGCCGAGTTCGAGGCATCGGCGGGCTACGACCTGCTCACGCTGTTGCCGGCGCTCTGGGGCGACCCGCTCGCCGAGGGCGACACCCGCGACCCCGGCGTTGTTCGAGTCGACTACCACCGCACCCGCGCCCGGCTCGGCGAGGAGGCGTTCTTCACCCCCCTGGCCCAGTGGCTCGCGGGCGCCGGCCTCGAGTGTGGCTTCGACCAGCAGTCCCCCGCTCGTGAGGGCGACCCGGTGGGTGCCACCCGGCTCTACGGCGATTACCTCAGCACTCACTCGCAGTACGGCATTCCGGGCAGCGACCACTGGGGCGACTCGAAGATCCACAGCTCGATGGCGCACGCGAACGGCCACGAGCGGGTCTGGATCGAGTCGTTCCACTCGTCGGGCTGGGGCGGAACCCTCGAAGAGACCTATGACTGGCTGAGCCCGTACTTCCGTCGCGGCGCGAACCTGTACGACCCGCACGCGGTCTACTACTCCACTCGGTCGGGGTGGTTCGAGTGGGCGCCGCCGTCGACGTGCTGGCGCCAGCCGTACTGGCCCGCCTACGGTGAGTTCGCTCTGGCGATCGCCCGCATCTCGTCGACGCTGACGATGGGGGAGCACCGGGCATCCACTGTTCTCTTCTACCCCACCGAGAGCGCACAGTTCGACGTGACGGTAGAGGGCTTCGACCTCGGCGAGCAGCGCTCTACTGCGCACTACCACGAGCTGAACGGCGCCACCTCGTGGTTCGCCGAACGCCGCGGCCTGCTCGAGAGCGCCGGCGTCGACTACGACATTCTCGGCAGCGACACGGTCGCCCGCGCGGTCGTCGACGACGGCGAGCTCCTCATCGGCACCGGCCGGTTTGTGAACGTGGTACTGCCCGACGTGCGGGTCGTGAGCGCTGAAACCGCCCGCGTGCTGCTCGAGTTCGCCCTGAACGGCGGGCTCATCGTGGCGACGGGTGTGCTGCCGAGCATCTTCACGGGTGTCGACGAGAGCGTTGCGGCCGAGCTGCGTGATGGCTTCGCTCTGGCCCGTGAAGCCGGGCGGGTTCGCCTTCTCGAAAGCCCCGACGAGGTGGCGGCGGCACTGCTCTCGCCTCGGGTCGAGGTCACGGCCGACGCCCCCGTCATGCTCCGCCAGGTGGGCGACGCGCACCTGGTCGCCCTCATCGCGCACGACGAGCAGACCGGAACCGTGCAGCCCCTGCTGCCCGGCTTCGAAGACTCGGCCTGGGTCGAGGGTGGTGGCAGCTTCAACTGGAAGGTCTACTGGCACCAACTGGCCACCGATGGCTACACCTTCGTGCCGCCCACCGGCCGAACGTTCACCGCTTCGGTCTCGGGGCTCGGCGATGCCCCGCTCACGGTTCAGCAGTGGGATGCGCGCACCGGCAAGCGGTACGCGGTGCCGTTCACCCACACTGACGGAACCATCACCGTGCACTCGGAGTTCTCGAGCGGCTCGATCGAGTTTCTCGTCATCGCGCCGTCGCTGCCAGAGCCCACGGGCAACCGCCAGGGCGACCTCGAGACCACGCTCGTGCTCGACGGTGACTGGGGCCTGACGGCCGAGTCGACGCTCGACAACCAGTGGGGTGACCTCGGCGCGAAGAGCGAGACCGGCATCATTCCCATTCAGGTCTGGCAGTTCGAGCACGAAACCGATGAGGCACCCGAAGCGGGCTTCGCCACCGGCGACACTGTGACGGCCACCTTCGGCCCGCTCGCGCTGGTCTCGGGCCCGGGCGACGACTGGAAGCCGTCGACGTTCTCGCTCTCGCGCGGCATTCAGAACGACACCATTCACGACGAGACCCTCGGCCCCAACGGCTACGTTCCCGAAGAGTTCTTCGCCTGGGCCGACGCCCAGGCCGGCGAGACCTACCGGGTTCGCGCCACCATCGAGGTGTCAGAAGGCGACGCCCTCACATTGGTCGTCGGCACCAACGGCACCCGCATCGTGCGCCTCGACGGAGCACTGGCCCCGACCACCGGTGACGGCTACCTCAGCCACACGCCGGTGTCGCCCGCTGCCGCCGTCGACCTCGAACTCGAGATCACCGCAGTGACCACCCAGCCGCTGCGGGCGTATTTCGCCCTCACGAGTGACGTCTCCGCTTTCGCCCGCCCCGAGTGGATCGTGCCGGCCGACGGCTCTGCCCGCTCGACCGGGGTCACCTTCAGCACGAGCTTCGAGCTCGACGGCAGCGAGACCGACCCGCGCATCCAGGTCTCGAGCGAAGCGCCCACCATCATTCTGGTGAACGGCACCGAGGTGGGCCGGCAGGGCGACTTCGACCCCTACAGCGTCAAGCGCTTCACCCGCGTGCACCCGTACAACGTGGGTGCGCTGCTGCACGAGGGCAGCAACGTCATCGAAGTCAACTGTGTCGACGTGGGGCGCCCCATCGCGCTGCGGGTCGACTCCGTGCCGCGCGTGTTGGGTGGCCTGGGTCTTGCGACCACCACCTCGTGGGCGGCCACCCGCGAGGGCGACCCCATCGCACTGGCCTACCGGCTCGCCCAGTGGGAGGACCCCCGTTACGGCTGCATCGTGCCACGCCCGCACCCGCTGCAGGCGGCCACCTGGCTCGAAACCGAGGCGCAGAGCGACACCGTCGTCTCGCTGGTTCCGGATGCCCGGCCGGCCCCCGGCCGCACCGAACGCCTGCGCTTCGCCGTGCCCATCGGCGCCACCCGCATCGAGGTGCCCTCGGCACAGCCGTTCACCGTCTCGGCCAGCGCGGGCCTCACCGTGACGCAGAGCGGAGCCGTATTGCAGCTGGCGCGCCCTGCCGCCGCCGGCGAGACGATCACGCTCGTCTTCACGCCGCAGGGCGGCCGTCGCGGTGGCGCGCTGCTCGACGGGCCGCTGACGGTCGAGACCGGCGAGCAGGCTGCAGAGCTTCTGCCGTGGTCAGAACTCGGGCTCGGCTCACTCGGCGGTGCGGTGCACTACCGGCGGAGCATCCGGGTGCCAGAGGGCAACGCGGCGGCGACACTGCTCGATCTGGGTGCGGTGCGCGGCACCGCGAGCGTGTCGATCGACGGCACTGTGGCGACGACGCTGTTCGCGGCTCCCTGGGTTGCCGATCTCAGCGACTTCGTCAAGCCCGGTACCGAACACGAGCTCGTTGTCACCGTGCGCGGTACCTTGGCGCCGTACGTGCAGTACGCTTCCCCCACGTCTGCTGTCATGGCAGGCCAGACGGTGCACGGGCTCTTCGGGCCGGTGCGGTTGGTGAAGCGGGCCTGAAAGCGGGCCTGAACGCGGCTCGGCCGAGTGCGGAGCAGATGATTCGAGAGTGTGTGACGAAAGGGTGACGACATGGCAGCAGTGAACGTTCGTGATGTCGCTGCCCTGGCCGGGGTGTCACTCGGCACGGTCTCGAATGCGCTGAACCGGCCAGACCGGGTGTCGCCGTCGACCCTGCGACGGGTGCACGATGCCATCGACAAGCTCGGTTTTGTGCGCAATGACGCGGCCCGGCAGTTGCGAGCCGGCCGCAGCCGGAGCATCGGGCTGCTGGTGCTCGACATCGGCAACCCGTTCTTCACCGACCTCGCCGAGGGCGCCGAAGACCGGGCGTCAGAGGCGGGGTTCGCCATGCTGCTCGGCAACAGCCACGGCAGCGCCGCCCGCGAGACGGCGCACCTGGCGCTGTTCGAAGAGCAGCGGGTGCGCGGCATGCTCATCTCGCCCGTGGCGGAGATCTGGCCCCAGGTGACGCGCCTTCGCACCCGAGACATTCCCACCGTTCTGGTCGACCGCGCCATCTCCGACACCTCGTTCTCCTCGGTGTCGGTCGATGACGTGGCCGGCGGCGCGCTCGCCGTGGAACATCTGCTGTCGATCGGCCGGCGCAAGATCGCGTTCGTCGGCGGGCCCACCAAGATCAGGCAGGTCGCCGACCGGCTCGAAGGGGCCAGTCGAGCCCTCAACTCGGTGCCGGGTGCCACCCTCGAGGTGCTGGGCACACGGGCCCTCACTGTGCTCGAGGGTCGGCGCATCGGCGAACTCATCACCGCCAGAGCGCCGGGAGCCAGGCCCGACGCCGTGTTCGCCGCCAACGATCTGCTCGCCGTAGGAGTGCTGCAGGGACTCACCATGGTGAGCAACCTGCGGGTACCCGACGACATCGCCCTCATCGGGTACGACGACATCGCGTTCGCGTCGGCCACCGTGGTGCCGCTCACTTCCATTCGCCAGCCGAGCACGCTCATCGGCCGCACCGCCGTCGAACTGCTGCTCGCCGAGTCAGAGAACTCGGCAGATTACGAGCCCCAGCAGGTGGTGTTCGCCCCCGAACTCGTCGTGCGCGACTCGACCGCTCTCGTCGTGGCCGAGCCGGTGCTCGCGGGCTGAGCGCGCTTGTGGCGCACCGAGAAGGTCGTCACGAGCTGAGGTAGCGCAACCAGACGGTCGCGTTCTTGCAGGCATCCTGGTTCACCGGTTTGTTGATGAAGCCGATGGATGCCCCACCGAACGCCGCGCCCTCACCGGGGTCGATCGTGCGGTTCACCGCCATCTCCGAGTTCGCCAGTTCGTAGTCGCTGGCATCGCACGCGGCGAGGGGTGATCCGTCTGCGGCGGTGACCGCGCTGATACTGACGGTGATGCGGGTGACGTAGACGCTGTGGGCGCCGTCGTTGGAGACGATGCCGGCGAGGGCGCTGGCCGGGGCATCCGGAGCCAGCCCCGCGTTCGTGGAGGTCTGCACGATGGCGAGCGTCACGGTTCTGTCGGGGGTGTCGCCGTCATTGCCCTGATCTTCCGAGCCGATGCCGCCCGGGCCGCCGATGCCCGGCGTGCACTGCCCGACGGTCACCGCCAGTGCGGGCGAGGCCGGGCCGCTCGCCGTACCGAGCATTGCCGCCGCGACCGCAAGCAGCACCATTGCGGCCGAGAGTCTCCTCCGACCGCGCCGCCGACTCCGCGCGAGCAGCACGAGCACGCCCACCAACACGAGCGCCAGCGCGACTCCGAGCGGCCAGAGCGGTGCCAGGCCGGTGTTCGCCAGCGGTTCGCACGTCACAGCGTCACGTTGAAGGCCGTGCTGAGAATGCTGGTTGCACCCGTCGAGGCAGCCTGCAGGGTGTACCCGTTGCCCACGGCGAGCAGCCCGTTGATCTGAATGGTACTGAAGGTTGCCGTACCGCTCACCGCCGTCACCGTGGTGGTGCCGCCGATGGTGCCGAGCAGCCCGAGCAGGCTCGAGTTCGCGCTGATCGAGAGCGTGACCGCGCCCGATCCCACGTTGCCGAACTGGTCGGCGATCGTCACCTGCAGCGCCGGAGTCATGTTCGTGTTCTGTTTGACGCTCGCCGCCGGGTTCACCGTGAACGTGAGCACTGGTGTGCCGATGGTGATCGTCGCTGTCTGTGTGGCAGAGGTGAGCCCGGTGATCGCCGCCGTCAGGGTGGGTGTGCCAACCCGCTTGTCGCCGTAGAAGAACGTCGTCGTGCTCACCCCGGCGGCGAAGCGCACCAGAGCAGTTGTCGTGGCAACGGTGGTCGGGGCGAAGACGGTGCCCGTGGTGCCGGCCGTCGACGTGGTGGTCAGCGCCACCGTGTACCCGCCGGTCGGTGCAATCGCAGCGTTGTCGAACGCATCCTGCAGCGCCAGGGTCACCGGCCCGAGGTTGGCGCTCGCCGAGGTGGTGGCGGTCAGGGCCGCCGACGTGAAGACCACTTTGCTGGGCGCGGCCGCGGTCACGGTGAACGCCGAACTGGTGGCGCCCGTGAGCCCGGTACTGGATGCCGCCAGCGTGTACCCGACGCCGGCCTTGTTCACCGAGAGGGTCGAGAAGGTGGCCACACCGCTCGCGTTCGTCGTGGCGGTGAGGGTTCCCGACAGCGTTCCCGCCGCCGGGTTCGTGGCGATGGCGAGTGTGATGCTTGTTCCCGCCGAGGGCACGGCCACACTCGCCGCGGTCTCGATGGTCACAGCCACGCCCGGGCTGACGGCGACCCCGGCCACCACGGCCGAGGGCTGCGTGGTGAAGACCAGCTTGGTCGGGATGCCCACCACGACGGCTGCGCTGGCGGTACTCGAGGCCGTCCATGTAGCGCGTACGGCGATGACGGTGTACGTGTAACTGCCGTTCACCGTCACGGTGTCGCTGCAGGAGAGCGCAGTGATCAGGGCGCTCGCCGAGGTGCCGCACGCAGCAGAGGCCACGCCGCCGATCGTGCGCGTGACGTAGTAGCCGGTGGGCGCCGGAACGCTGCTCGACGCGGTGAAGCTCACGGTGAGTGTTCCCGTGCTGGTCGCCGGAACCGTCACGGCCGTCGCCGGGTTCAGTGTTCCCGTTGTCGCTGTGCCTACGCCCTTGCCGGTCGACCGCCAGAACGCTTCAGCGGGGCTGGAGCCGGCCACGCCCGCCAGTGCCAGCACCAGAACGAACGCCAGAGCCGCCAGGCCCCACCTCGCCGAGCCCCATTTCACTGTGCCCCACCTCGCCGTGCCCCAGCTCGCGGCGCGCACGACGAACGGCAGGGCGCCCCACGATGTTCCGTGAGGCTCCCTGCCGTGTCGGGGTGGTGCGGTGTTCATGGTTCAACTGTCCGTTCCCGGCGCTCCTCGGGTGGTGGGGGCCAGGCCCCTGGCGGCTAGCTGGCTGCGAAGTACAACGGAACAGCGGCACCCCTGCAGGCGTTCTGGTTCGCTGCTGTGTTGTTCATGGTGATGGTCACGGTGCCGGTGAGGGTACCGGCGGGGGCAATGGTGCCGAAGATCACGACGGGGGTGCCCACCGTGTAGTCGGCAGCCGAGCATCCGGGAACCGTGGTCCAGGCAGCACCGGTCGACGTGGCGACGGCCGCGGTAATGGCGGTGAGGTTCTGGTTGCCGGTACCGGGGTTCGTCACGATGAAAGTGACGGTGTCGGTGGGGCCACCGGGCGTGAGGGCTGAGCCGGCCGTTGTCGAGGCGATGGTGAAGGCGGTGTCGGTGCCCGTGGTGGCGCTGCCGACGCCGCTGCCCGTCGAGGTCCAGTAGGCGAAGGCTGCGCCGCCTCCGGCGAGAACGAGAACGGCTGCTGTCACGATGACCGCGATGCGCTTCTTGCTGCTTGTGAATCTAGACATTTTTCCCCCAGGGGTCGGCAACACGGCGATCGCGATGTTCGGCGTCATCACATCAGTTCTGTCACCAGCACGGGGGGCATGTCACCCTAACTATGCAAGAACGCCGACACCTGCGTACCCCGTTCTGACCACGGCTGAAGCGCGTGTGAGCCGCAAATATCCCAGAAACACACCGGCAACACACGGCCACTAGGCTCGCACCATGGTTGACCTGTTCGCCGGCTATGGCGCCACACTCCTGCCCCGTAAGCCCATCAAAGGGGCGCCCGCCTTCGACGAGATGTTCCCTGAGCCGAGCTCGTCATCGCCCGTCGAAGCCCGCGCTGCGTACAAAGACATCTACAACGCGCTGGCTCGCATGACGCAGGAAGAACTGCGTGGTCGCACCGACGCACTCGCCAGTTCGTACCTCGCCCAGGGTGTGACGTTCGACTTCGCGGGTGAAGAGCGGCCCTTCCCGCTCGACGCGGTTCCCCGGGTCATCGAACAGAAGGAGTGGGTGAACGTCGAGGCGGGCATCAAGCAGCGCGTTCGTGCGCTCGAAGCCTTTCTCGCCGACATCTACGGGGCGCAGTCGGCTGTGCGCGACGGGGTGATTCCGGCCGGGCTGGTGAGTTCATCCAGTCACTTCCACCGAGAGGCGGCTGGCATCGTCTCGGCGAACGGCGTGCGCATCCAGGTCTCGGGCATCGACCTCATTCGCGACGAGCAGGGTGCCTGGCGCGTGCTCGAAGACAACGTGCGGGTTCCCTCCGGCGTGAGCTACGTCATCTCGAACCGTCGGGTGATGGCGCAGACACTGCCCGAGCTCTTCGTATCGATGCGGGTGCGACCGGTGGGTGACTACCCCAACAAGCTGCTGCAGGCGCTGCGGGCAAGCGCCCCCGAAGGTGTCGAAGACCCCAACGTGGTCGTGCTCACGCCCGGCGTCTACAACTCGGCCTACTTCGAGCACACCCTGCTCGCCCGCCTGATGGGCATCGAGCTCGTCGAGGGCCGCGACCTGTTCTGCTCCGGCGGCCGGGTCTGGATGCGCACCACCGCCGGCCCCACCCGCGTCGACGTCATCTACCGACGTGTCGACGACGAGTTTCTCGACCCATTGCAGTTTCGTGCCGACTCGATGCTCGGCTCGCCCGGCATTCTGCTCGCGGCGCGCCTGGGCAACGTCACCATCGCGAACGCGGTGGGCAACGGCGTGGCCGACGACAAGCTCGTCTACACCTACCTGCCCGACCTGATTCGCTACTACCTCAGCGAAGAACCGCTTCTGCCCAACGTCGACACGTGGCGGCTCGAAGACCCGGGAGCCCTCGAAGAGGTGCTCGACCGGCTGAGCGAGCTCGTGGTGAAGCCGGTCGACGGCTCGGGTGGCAAGGGGCTCGTCGTGGGCCCGGCAGCCTCGGCGAAAGAACTCGACGCTCTTCGCAAACGCCTGCTCAAAGACCCCCGCGGCTGGATCGCGCAGCCCGTGGTGCAGTTGTCGACCATTCCGACCCTGGTCGAAGAGGGCATGCGCCCGCGGCACGCCGACCTCCGCCCGTTCGCGGTGAACGACGGCAAAGACATCTGGGTGCTGCCCGGCGGCCTCACGCGCGTGGCTCTTCCCGAGGGTGAGCTCGTGGTGAACTCCTCGCAGGGCGGAGGCTCGAAAGACACCTGGGTGGTGGGCTTCGCGGGTGGTTTCTCGCCCATCGACGGCACGGCGCAGGTGGCCCAGAACATTCAGGGGCTGGTGGCCGACCAGGCTGCGAACACGCAGGCCATCCCGATCGTGAAGCACGTGCCCGACCAGTCACCCTACGACAAGCCGCGCTCGCACCAAGACCAGCAGGAGCAGCAACAGCAGGAGCAGCAGCAGCACGCCCCCTTGCCGCCGCTGGTGCTGGGTGAGAAGCTGACTGCCGTCGACACCACCGTGGGAGCCGAGTAATGCTGAGCCGTATTGCCGAAAGCCTGTTCTGGATCGGGCGCTACATCGAACGAAGCGACGGCACCGCCCGCATTCTCGACGTGCACCTGCAGCTGCTGCTCGAAGACCCGTGGATCGAGGAGAACCTCGCCTGCCGTTCGCTGTTGGCGGTGATGGGCGCCGAGATACCTCCGGATGACCATGAACTGACCCGAGCCGACGTGCTGGCCATTCTCGCGGTCGACCGCGCGCAGCCCGCGTCGATCGCCTATTCGCTGGGCGCCGCTCGCGAGAACGCGCGGCGCGCCCGCGAGATCGTGTCAACAGAGCTGTGGGAGTGCCTGAACACGACTCGCGCAAAGATGCCGCGAAAGATCGCCGTCGAGAAGACGCACGAGTTCTTCGCCTGGGTGCGCGAGCGCTCGGCGCTGGCCGTGGGAATTCAGGAGTCGGCGGCCTCGCGCGACGAGGCGTGGCACTTCTTCACCCTCGGCCGCTCGCTCGAACGGGCCGACATGACGGCCCGTCTGCTCGCGACCCGCTCGCTCACCGAGGCCAGCGGCCCGTCGTGGACCACGATCCTCCGCTCGTGCGGGGCCTATGAGTCGTACCTGCGCACCTACCGCGGCGTACCCTCCGCCCGCAACGCCGCCGAGTTTCTGCTGCTCGACCGGCTCTTTCCCCGCTCGATTCTGTTCTCGGTCTCCCGTGCCGAGCAGAGCCTCCGCGACATCGAACCCCGAAACACCCGGCTTGCCGTCACCGACCAGGCCCAACGCCTGCTCGGACAGATTCGCAGCCAACTGGAGTACCGACCGATCATGGACATTCTGCACGACCTGCCGCACCAGATGGACCTGGTTCAAGAGGCCACGAGCGAGGCATCCGAGGCCATTCGCCAGCGCTACTTTCCAACCAATGCGGCGCCGAGCTGGGTGGGAGAGAACGTATGAACCGCTTGCGTATTCGCCACGTCACCGGCTATCGCTACGAGGGCGAGGTGCAGGCGTCGTACAACGAGGCCCGCATGCTCCCCGTGTCGAGCGAGGGCCAGTTCGTGCTCTACTCGAACCTCGACATCACCCCGCTCTCGTCGAACCACACGTACCTCGACTACTGGGGAACCCGCGTGTCGTCGTTCGAGGTGCTCACCCCCCACAAAGAGCTGAGCCTCACGGCGAACTCGTTGATCGAGGTTCGGCCGCGCGAGCATCCGCCCCACGTGCTGACCTGGGATGCCCTGCGTGACGCTGCGGCGAAGGTGACGTCGACCATCGAGCAGGTCAAGCAGACCGGGCTCACCGAGCCACCAGATGAGGTTGCCGCACTCGCCCGGGAGATCGCCGCCCGGTACGACAACGCGTGCGACGCGGCGCTCGAGATCTGCAGTGAGATCGGCCGTCAGGTGCAGTACATGACGGGGGTGACCGGCGTGCACACCAACGCCAGGGAGGCGTGGGTCGAGAAGAAGGGCGTCTGCCAGGACATCACGCACATCGCGCTCGGCGCACTTCGCTCGGTCGGAATTCCGGCGCGCTACGTGTCGGGCTACCTGCACCCGAAACCGTCGGCCGCTGTCGGCGAGACCGTCACCGGTGAGTCGCACGCGTGGGTCGAGTGGTTCTGCGGTGACTGGCGCGGGTTCGACCCCACCAACTCCATCGACATCGGCGATCGGCACGTCACCGTGGGTCGCGGGCGCGACTACAACGACGTCGCGCCGCTGCGCGGGGTGTACGCGGGGCCGTTCGGGTCGCGCTTGTTCGTGAAGGTCGAGATCACGCGCGAGGTGTGAGGGGCGGCCGGCGCGGGTGGCCGCCGCGGGCGGCTGGGCCAGGCGGCTGGCGCGGGCGGCTGGCGTGCAGCCTGCGGTGGCACAATGAAGCGTGGCTACTTTCAACGACGAACAGGGCGTGCCGATCAGCTACTACCAGTGGCTGGTTCCGGATGCGCGGGCGATCGTGCAGCTCGCACACGGGCTCGGCGAGTACGCACTGCGCTACGAGCAACTCGCCATCGAGCTGAACAATGCGGGCTACTCGGTGTACGCGAACGATCATCGGGGCCACGGTCAGACCGGGCTCGCCCAGTACGGCGGCGATCGGGCGAAACTGGGGCGGCTCGGCCCCGGCGGCCTGAGGGCCACAGTGGCGGGCATCCGGCAGTTCACGGCGCTCATCAACAGCCAGAACCCGGGCGTTCCCATTGTGCTGCTCGGGCAGAGCTGGGGCTCGCTGATGGCGCAGAAGGTGTTGAACCTGTCATCGGCGCCCTACGCGGGGGCAGTACTCGTGGGCACCGCGTACCGCATGCCGGGTTCGATGGATGGCGGTGACCTCTCGCGTCGGCACCGCCCGGCCGACGGATCGGGCCACGGCTACGAGTGGCTGAGCCGCGACGTGGCCGTGCAGACCGCCGCCGCGGCCGACGACCTCATGTTCGATGCGAAGGTGCTCGCCCTCTTCGGCGTGGCAGACGGGCTGCGGCTCTTCGGGCGGCCGGCGCGCGGGCTCGACTCCGATGTTCCCGTGCTGATACTGGCCGGAACCGACGACGTTCTGGGCGGCGAGCAGAGCGTGCAGAAGCTGGCCGCCGCCTACCGCGCCAGAAGCGGCCTGCACGATGTGACGGTCATCACGTATCCGGATGCCCGCCACGAGGTTCTGCGGGAGACCAACCGCGACGAGGTCGTCGCCGACCTCCTCGCCTGGCTCGGCGCCCGCTTCGTCGCCACCCCCTGACCTGTCTCTTATACACATCTG
>NZ_JASJXO010000045.1:0-32464 GCF_035018625.1 Subtercola sp. RTI3
CCCGCCCCCACGATCGCTCCACTGCACGGCGGCGCGGTTGCCGGGGGAGGGGTGCCGGCGGGAGCCGGAACTCGAGTGACCTCGGCGGCCGTTCCGAACGGGGATGACCAGGGCAGGATGCGCGCACCGCCCTGATCTGGCGGCGTTCTGTGCGGGTCGATACTGTCGACCCACGCGTAGTACCCGGGCGCGGGCAGGATGCACGCGGGGGTGTCGTACGTGCCGGGCCCGTCGGCGGCCACGGTGTCGACGGTGCAGGCGACGGGGGCACCCGGCGGTGCAGCGGCTGACTCCACCGGTGCAGTGTCGAACGGCCCCAGAAGCGAACTCGTCACTGTGACCGGGATGGGCTTGGCGGAGCCGTCGGGGGCTTCGTAGAGGCCCCACTCCGTGAGTTGCTCACCGGTCGTGAACCCCGGTGCCGACTCCGACCCCGAACCTGGCACCGACCCTGGCGCCGACGCCGACGCCGACGCCGACGCCGACGCCGACGCCGACGCAGCCGCAGGCGCCCGCGCCGCGACGCGAGGCGCGGCGGCCAGCGTCAGGTGCAGGGTGTCGTGCACGGCGGCGCCGGGTACGGCAAGCTGCGAGCTGGTCTCAGTGCTCACGGCGGGAGCGAACGGCAGCGGTGAAGCGGCCGTGCCGCGAGCGCTCGCGTGAGCTGACGAGAGAAAGGCCGGGGGCACGAGCAGGCTCTGCCCGTCGTCGGTGTTCTGCGCCACCCAGAGCGCGTCGCCGAAGGGCAGCGCGGTGTAGTTCACCTCAGCCGACACGTCGGTAGTCGGGTGCCCGTCACGAGGGGTGATGCTGTACGACTGGCCGTTGCTGACCTCGCGCGAACTCGACCCGTCGTCGAAGGTGGCGCCGGTGAGCGAGAGGATGCCCGTGTACTGCCCGGGCGACAGCTGCGTCACCCCCTGCCCCACATAGTCGACGAACAACTCGGTGCTCACGCTGTTCGCTGAACCGTCGCCGAGGGTCAGGTAGGCCCCCGCCGAGACCCAGTGCGAGGCCCCCGTCGGAGCATCGACCGCCGCGCGTATCTGCGTCGCTATGCTCGCGACGGCACCGGCGTTCGCCCCGGCGCGGGCGGCGTACCAGCCGGCGTCGTGGCCGTTCAGGCCCGTGATGCCCCAGACCGCGAGTTGCGCCCCGGAGGCCCAGTTCGGGTCGGTGCTCGGCAGCCAGGTTCGAGCGATGTCGGCGAGGCGCGCCGAATCGTCGGAGCTGTACCAGCCGAGGCTGTCGCCGCGCTGGTAGAGAAAGTGGTTGCCTTCGGGTGGATGCTTCGAGACATTGAGGCAGAAGCCGAGGTTGCCGTCGTCGAGCCGGTGCGAACCGAGCCACGAGTGGTCGGGCGTGGTAGCCACGAACCCGTAGGCGTGTTCGAGCGCGCGGAGGGCGACGGCGGCCGGGCCGACCACCAGCGCACCGGTGACGACGAGCAGAGCGGCGGTGAGGGCGAGGAATATGCGGGAGAGTTGGTTCATGGCCCCAGATTGCCGCCGGGCGCCCCCGGGCAGGCGGGGAACGCACGAATCTGTGGAGAGAGTGGAACGGCTGCCGACCTGTGGAGAGTAGGCTTTGAGGCGGTCAAGATGTCTCGATCTCGAGAGACATGGAGTGTCGCGACATCCGGCTACCGTTTTTCAAGCAACCAGGCAACGCATGCCCGTAGAGGCTGCATGCGGATGGGATGAGCAAGCGTGGATCTATTTGAATATCAGGCCAGAGACCTGTTCGAGAGCTATGGCGTACCGGTTCTGCCCGGCATCATCGCTGACACTCCTGAAGAGGTGAGGGCAGCCGCCGAGAAACTCGGCGGTGTGACCGTCGTCAAGGCGCAGGTCAAGGTCGGTGGCCGAGGCAAGGCCGGCGGCGTGAAGGTGGCGAAGAACCCCGATGAGGCCGAAGAGGCAGCGAAGTCGATTCTCGGCCTCGACATCAAGGGCCACGTCGTCAAGCGCGTCATGGTCGCCGGCGGTGCCCGCATCGCCCAGGAGTTCTACTTCTCGGTGCTGCTCGACCGCTCGAACCGCACCTTCCTGTCGATGACCAGCGTCGAGGGCGGCATGGAGATCGAGCAGCTCGCTGTCGAGCGCCCCGAGGCGCTGGCCCGTATCGAGGTCAACCCGCTGGCGGGTATCGACGAGAAGACCGCCACCGAGATCGCCATCGCCGCGAACTTTCCGGCCGACCTGGTGCCGAAGGTCGCACCGGTCATCGCGAAGCTGTGGGATGTCTTCGTGGGCGAAGACGCCACCCTGGTGGAGGTCAACCCGCTGGTTCTCACCGAAGAGGGCGACGTCATCGCTCTCGACGGCAAGGTGACCCTCGACGAGAACGCCGACTTCCGTCACCCGAACCACGAATCCCTAGTCGATCAGGGTGCTGTCGACCCGCTCGAGGCGAAGGCCAAGTTGTCGAACCTCAACTACGTGAAGCTCGACGGCGAAGTCGGCATCATCGGTAACGGCGCGGGCCTCGTCATGTCGACGCTCGACGTCGTGTCGTACGCGGGTGAGCGTCACGGCGGCGTCAAGCCTGCCAACTTCCTCGACATCGGTGGCGGAGCATCCGCTGAGGTGATGGCAGCAGGCCTCGACGTGATTCTGAACGACCCGCAGGTCAAGAGTGTCTTCGTCAACGTCTTCGGCGGCATCACCGCGTGTGACGCTGTGGCCAACGGCATCGTGGGCGCTCTCGCGACGCTGGGAGCTGCCGCCACCAAGCCTCTCGTCGTGCGACTCGACGGCAACAACGTGGTGGAGGGCCGAGCGATTCTCGCCGAAGCCAACAACCCGCTGGTGACCGTCGTCGACACCATGGACGAAGCCGCCGACAAGGCAGCCGAACTCGCTCACGCCGCTGCATAAGTGCACCCCTTCACCGCTACTCACGCAGGAACAGGAAGAGAATAACCATGTCGATTTTTCTCGACGAGAACTCCAGAATCATCATCCAGGGCCTCACCGGCTCTGAAGGAACCAAGCACGCCGGCCGGATGCTCGCTTCGGGCTCGAAGATCGTCGGCGGCGTCAACCCCCGCAAGGCCGGCACCGAGGTCGAGATCGAGGGCGTCACGCTTCCGATCTTCGGTTCGGTGGCCGACGCGATGAAGGCGACCGGCGCAGACGTGTCGGTCATCTTCGTGCCGCCGGCGTTCGCCAAGGCGGCCGTGCTCGAGGCCGTCGAGGCAGAGATTCCCCTTGCGGTGGTCATCACCGAGGGCATCCCGATTCACGACTCGGCCGAGTTCTGGGCCTTCGCCAAGAGCCGCGGCAACGTGACCCGCATCATCGGCCCGAACTGCCCCGGCATCATCTCGCCGTCGAAGTCAAACGCCGGCATCATTCCGTCGAACATCACGGGCCCCGGCCCCATCGGCCTGGTGTCGAAGTCGGGCACCCTGACGTACCAGATGATGTACGAGCTGCGTGACCTCGGCTTCTCGACCGCGATCGGTATCGGTGGCGACCCCATCATCGGCACCACGCACATCGACGCGCTCGCCGCGTTCGAGGCCGACCCCGAGACCAAGGCGATCGTGATGATCGGTGAGATCGGTGGCGATGCTGAAGAGCGCGCGGCCGACTTCATCAAGGCCAACGTCACCAAGCCCGTCGTGGCCTACGTCGCCGGCTTCACCGCCCCCGAGGGCAAGACCATGGGCCACGCCGGCGCCATCGTCTCTGACGGAGCGGGCACCGCACAGGGCAAGAAGGAGGCCCTCGAGGCCGCCGGGGTCAAGGTCGGCAAGACGCCGAGCGAGACCGCAGCCCTGCTGCGCGAGGTCTACCTCGCCCTCTGAGGGTGAGTGCACCATCAGTTGAGTAAACCCACAGGGCCCTGAATCGGCGCCCGTGACGTGTCGGCCCTCCATTCGCGTGGAGGGCCGATACGGTTAACCGGTGACAGACACAGCAGTACCCGCCGCGCCCTCGCCCGAGCCGCTCACCCGTTACCAGCGGTGGCGTCACCGGTTCGTCACGCCCCAAGCGATCTACGGCACGTTGCTTGTCAGCGCCATCATCGGCAACGCCTCTGAGAAGGCGACCGACCGCGAGGTACTCATCACGACGGTCGGCACGATGCTCGTGTTCTGGATCGCCCACGTCTTCGCCGACGGCATCGCCCACTACGGCCGGCGCGGAGTCGATGGCCTGCCCGTCTCAGCCTCGCTGAAGCACGGCGTCGATGACTCGGCCGGTCTGATTTATGCGGCAGTTGTGCCGTGTCTGTTTCTGCTGCTCGGAGCCGTGCACATCTTCGATGACAGTGTCGCGTACGACATCTCTCTTCTGCTGCCCATCGGACTGCTCGGGCTGCTCGGCTGGTTCGCCATCGGCGATCGTGGTGGCACCTGGCCGGTTCGCCTACTTGGCGGCATCGTCACAGGGCTGCTCGGCGTGCTCGTCATCATTCTGAAAATCGTGTTCCACTGATGAATCGCCCCACCACCGCACTTCTTGCTGCCCTCGATGCGCTGCTCGCCGTAGCCATCGGCATCGGCATTCCGCTCGTGATGCTCACCATTCTGTGGGCCGTGCAGTTCGACCTCGCCATCGACTGGAGCGTGTTCTGGCGCTCAGCGGTCGATTTCTGGATGCTCGGCAACGGTGTCGACCTGCGCATTGCCCTCGACCCGCAGACCGCTGCCCAACTCGCTCTCGACCAGGCCGCCGTACCCTTCGAGATCGGCATCGCCCCGCTCGGGTTCGCCCTGCTCACGGTCTTTCTCGGTCGGCGCAGTGGGCTTCGCCTCGGCCAGTCGGCCCACCCGGTGCTCGGGCTCGTAGTGGGAATGCTCACGGTGGCGGCGCTCGCCGCCCTGGCCTGGCAGAGCGCCCAGTCTGATGTGGCGACCCCGTCGCTCCGACAGGCCGTGTTGTTCGTTCCGTTCGTCTACGGTCTCGGCCTGCTGCTCGGCATCGTGCCGAGCGTGCTGCGCGAGCGCACGGCGCTGTTCGCGTGGTTCGCGCGCCAAGTGCATCGAATTCCCGCGCCTGAACTGCCGCTGGTGGCCACAGCGCTGCGCGGGGGCGCCATGATCGCGACCGGGCTGGTCGCCGTGGCGGGGCTGGCCGTCGCGCTGCTGCTGGTCATCCAGTACTCCACCGTGGTGTCGCTCTACGAGTCGCTGCAGTCGGGTATTGCGGGCGGCGCGGGGCTCACTCTCGCGCAGCTCGCTCTGATGCCGAACATCGTCGTGTGGGCGGCCAGCTGGATGCTCGGCCCCGGCTTTGTGCTCGGCACGGGTTCGGCGGTCACTCCTCTGGGCACGCAGCTGGGGTTGATTCCGTCGCTGCCCGTGTTCGGAGCACTGCCCCAGGGATCGCCGCTCGGTTTTGCGGCGCTCATCGTTCCGGTGGCGATCGCGTTTCTCGTGGCGGTAGTGCTGCGCCCGCGGCTCCGCGGAGGCGTCGGCGAAGATCGTGCAGCGGGCCGAGCCGCCCGGCCCGGGTTCGGGCCCGTGTCGGTGGGTCGGGTCGTGGCTACCGGCGTCGGCATGGGGCTGGTTGCGGCGAGCATTCTCGCGCTGCTGGCGCTGTGGGCGGGCGGCGCAATGGGGCCGGGCCGACTGGCCGACGTGGGGCCTGACCCCGCGATGGTGTGGCTGTGGGCCGCCGTCGAGTTCAGCGTGGCCTGCACAGTGGGGCTGCTGGCCAGCGGTGTGCGGTTCGGTGCCAGCGAGACGAAGAGCGCAGTCAAACCCACGACGGCTGATGACCCCCCTCGGGTACCGGCAGAAGTGAAGGCTTCGACACCCCGGTAGGCTGTGTGGGTGCTGTCGATTGTTGTGCTCATCTCGGGCGGGGGCTCGAACCTCCGCGCCCTTCTCGAGGCCTCGACAGACGCCGAATTTCCGGCCCGCATCGTGGCCGTCGGCTCTGACACCGACGCACCCGGGCTCGCGTACGCCGAGCAGTTCGGTGTGCCCTCGTTCACCGTGGTTCCCACCGCGTTCGCCGACCGGGCGTCATGGGGCGACGAACTGCTGACGCAAGTCGAACAGTGGTCGCCCGACCTCGTGGTGTGCGCGGGCTTCATGCGCATCCTGCCGCCCCGCTTCGTCAGGGCCCTCTCGCCGAACCTCATCAACACCCACCCCGCCCTGCTGCCCGCGTTTCCCGGTGCGCACGCTGTTCGAGACGCACTCGCTGCCGGCGTCACAGAGACCGGCGTCACCGTGCACATCGTCGACGAAGGCGTCGACACCGGCCCAGTGCTCGTTCAGCAGGCGGTGCCGGTTCTGCCGGGCGACTCCGAACACGACCTGCACGAACGCATCAAGACGGTCGAGCGTGAACTGCTCGTTCAGGCCGTGCTCGACATCGCCAACACCCACTTGACCCTCACCGACCACCTGAAATCCAATGCAACACCAGGGAGCTAACCGATCATGAGCGGCCCACGCCACGACCCGTCACTGTTTCACCACCGCGATCTCGTACCCATCAAGCGTGCGCTTGTCTCGGTGAGCGACAAGACCGGGCTCATCGACCTCGCCCGGGCGCTCAGCGAGTCGGGCGTCGAGATCGTCTCCACCGGCTCGACCGCGAAGACCATTGCCGAAGCAGGGTTCGCCGTCACGGAGGTCAGCTCGATCACCGGCTTTCCCGAATCGCTCGACGGCCGGGTGAAGACCCTGCACCCGTCGGTGCACGCCGGAATCCTCGCCGATCTGCGCCTCGAGTCGCACATCGCGCAGCTGCAGCAGCTCGAGATCCAGGCCTTTCAGCTCGTCGTGGTGAACCTCTACCCGTTCGCCGAGACCGTTGCCAGCGGCGCCATCGGTGACGACGTCATCGAGCAGATCGACATCGGCGGCCCCGCGCTGGTTCGGGCCTCGGCGAAGAACCACGCCAACGTGGCCATCGCGGTTTCGCCCGCGGCCTACCCCGAGATTCTCGCTGCCCTCGCCGCCGGTGGAACCTCGCTCGAGACGCGCCGCACACTCGCCGCGACCGCTTTCGCGCACACCGCCGCCTACGACACCGCTGTCGCCGCCTGGTTCGCCGACGAGACCCAGGTCGCCGCCGGCGAACCCTCGCACGCCTTCGACCCCACGGCGCCCCTGCAGGCCGACGGGTTTCCGCACGAGTTGCTCCGCACGGTCTCGCTTTCACACGCGCTGCGCTACGGCGAGAACTCGCACCAGCTCGCCGCGCTCTACGTCGAGCCGGTGGGCCGCGGCATCGCCCAGGCCGTTCAGCTGCACGGTAAAGAGATGTCGTACAACAACTTCGTCGACGCCGATGCAGCGGTTCGCGCCGCCTTCGACTTCGCCGAACCGGCCGTGGCCATCATCAAGCACGCCAACCCGTGCGGCATCGCTGTGGCCTCGGGCACCGCCATCGACCCCATCGCCTCAGCACACCTGCGCGCGCACGAGTGCGACCCGGTGTCGGCCTTCGGCGGCGTGATCGCGGCGAACCGCACCGTGACACTCGGCATGGCCGAAGCCGTGAAAGAGATCTTCACCGAGGTGCTGGTGGCTCCCGGGTTCGAACCGGATGCCCTCACCCTGCTGCAGACCAAGAAGAACCTCCGCATCCTCCGTCTGCCCAGCGACTACTCCCACCCCGCTGTCGAGTTGAAGCAGATCAGCGGCGGCGTTCTGGTGCAGACCGCTGACTCGTTCGACGAGTTCAGCACCGACGACTGGGTTCTCGTGTCGGGCGAGCCGGCCGACGCCGACACCCTGAACGACCTTGCGTTCGCCTGGAAGGCCTGCCGTTCGGTGAAGTCGAACGCCATTCTGCTGGCGAACAACGGCGCCTCGGTCGGCGTGGGCATGGGCCAGGTCAACCGGGTCGACTCATGCCACCTCGCGGTGTCGCGCGCGGGCAGCCGGGCCGCGGGCTCGGTCGCAGCCTCTGACGCCTTCTTCCCCTTCGCCGACGGGCTGCAGGTACTGCTCGACGCCGGCGTGCGGGCCGTCGTACAGCCCGGTGGTTCGGTGCGCGACGCCGAGGTCATCGAGGCCGCGCAGAACGCCGGCGTCACCATGTACACGACCGGTGAGCGTCACTTCTACCATTAGGCCTGCCGTTCGCCGATGGCCTGTCGACAGCTGAGCAGAAGCTCGTCGATAGGTCGAGGCGATAGGGTCGTCGGCATGAAGCTGTTCAGCCTGCGTGCCCTTGTCGCCTCCGCCGTCTCGGCGGTCGTCGTCGCTGCCATCGCCCATGTAGTGATGCTGTTGGCGTTCTTCATGGCGAACGGGTTCAAACCCGACTACTTTCCTGAAGTCAACGCGTTCTTCGTTCCGCAGACCCTGTTCACGCTGCTGTTTCTGGCCGTTCTGGCCTGGGTGGGCGCCTACGCGACCTGGTACCTCGCCCTGGCTGCCGGGCTCGTGGCAGGCGTGCTCGGCGCTCTCATCGGCACCGGTGTGCCGATTGTGGTGAGTGGCACGCCTCTCGACGGCACCGTTGTCGACTACCTGGTGGCGACGCTGGTGGGCATCAACCTGATCTTCGTGCTGCTGGTCATTCTGACGACGGCGACGATCGGTCGCCGCGTGTACGCGGGCATCGCGGCATACGGGCCGCGCGGAGTGCGAGCAGCGGGGGCTGTGGAGCGCCGCATTGCGATCATCCGGCGCCCCCCGGCGACACTGGCCGACGGGCATGTCACGCATCTCGAGAAGAGCGAGATCGACCTCGAGCTCGCAGAAGAGCAGTGGGAATCGTACGTGTCGGTGCTCGAAACGGCGGGCTGGTCGACGGTGGAGGTCGACACTGCAGATCACCTCGCCGATTCGGTGTTCGTCGAAGACGCGGTGGTGATCTTCGGCGATGTAGCCGTGCTCGGCAGCCCGGGCAGCGAGCATCGCGTCGAAGAGACCGACGCCGTCGAGAAGACCGTGACCGAACTCGGGCTGAAGCTCGCCCGCATCGTGGCTCCCGGCACGCTCGACGGGGGAGACGTGCTGAAGGTGGGCAGCACCGTCTACGTTGGTCGGAGCAGCCGCACGAACGCCGAGGGAATCCATCAGCTGCGCCACATCGTCGCGGCCCTCGGCTACACCGTCGTCGCCGTGCCCCTCACCAAGGTGCTGCATTTGAAGAGCGCGGTCACCGCACTGCCCGACGGCACCGTCATCGGCTATCTGCCGCTGGTGGATGATCCCCAGATCTTCGACCGTTTTCTGAGCGTGCCCGAAGAAGGTGGCGCGCACGTCGTCAAACTCACCGATGACACTGTGCTGATGGCCACGTCGGCCCCGCTCACCGCCCTGCTCATCGAAAACCTCGGATACCGCGTGATCGCGGTCGACATCAGCGAGTACGAGAAGCTCGAGGGCTGCGTGACCTGCCTCTCGGTACGCATTCGCTGACGCATTCGCTGACGCCGTCAGCGCTCTCAGCTTGCGTGTCGCACGCGAACCTCGATAGCCTCAAAGGCTATGCCTGCACAGAACCAGCAGACGACGATTCGCACCCTCGCCCGCCTCTACACCTATGCGAAGCCGGCCATGCCCCGTATCTACGGCGCGATGGTCGTTTCGTTGACGGCGAGCGTGGTCTCGCTCATCATTCCGCAGATTCTGCAGGTGCTCATCGACGGGCCGCTCTCCGCGGGCGATTCTGCGGAGATCTGGCCCGTGGTGCTGGCCGTTCTCGGCCTCGGCGTTCTCGAAGCCGTGCTCATCGCGCTTCGCCGGGTTCTCGTGCTCACACCGGGTACCCACGTCGAGGCGCGCATGCGCAACAGCCTCTTCGATCACCTGCAAGACCTGCCGGTCGAGTTTCACGACCGCTGGCCGAGCGGCCAGCTGCTGTCGCGGGCAGTCAGCGACCTGAACCTCATCCGGCGCTGGCTCTCGTTCGGCATCGTCATCCTTGTGGTGAACGTGGTCACCATTGTCATCGGCTTCGCCATTCTGATCAGCCTGAACTGGGTGCTCGGGCTCATCTTCGTGGTGACGCGGCCAGGCGGAGCCAAGACCAGGTGGGCGACCTTGCCACCTCGGTTGAGGAGTCGGTGCACGGAATCCGCGTGCTGAAGGCGTTCGGGCGGGGCTCGTTCGCGCTGAAGAAATTCCAGACCCAGGCCGAGCAGTTGCAGGGCACCGAGATCGAGAAGGCGAAGGCCGTCGCGAACATCTGGCTGTGGCTGCTGATGATTCCCGACATCGCGTTCGCGGTGTGCCTCGTCACGGGTGTGTGGCTTGCGTCGACCGGGCATTCGTCGGTGGGGGAACTGGTGGCGTTCTTCGCCACAGGCACCGTGCTGCTGTTCCCGGTGGAGTCGATGGGCTACTTTCTCGCGATGACGCTCGATGCCAAGACCGCCACGGCGAGGTTCTTCGATGTTCTCGATTCGGTGAACACCATAGAAGACCCGGTGTCGCCCACGAGCATCCAGAACCCGCGCGGTCAGCTCACGTTCGAGAACGTGCACTTTCGCTACCACGACTCGCCCGACCGGTTCAGTGATCTGCTGAACGGTATCGACCTCGTCGTCGAGCCGGGCGAGACCATGGCGCTCGTGGGTCTCACCGGTTCGGGCAAGACCACGCTGACGGCGCTCACCACCCGGCTCTACGACGTGACAGGTGGTTCGGTTCGCCTCGACGGCGTCGACATTCGCGATCTGAGCCGCAGCGACCTTCGCACCAACATCGCCATGGCGTTCGAAGACGCCACCCTGTTCAGTGCCACGGTGCGGGAGAACGTGGTTCTCGGGCGCCCCGACGCGACCGATGCCGAGGTGGCTGAGGCGCTGCAGATCTCGCAGGCGGCCTTCGTCTACGACCTGCCGTTCGGGCTCGACACGCGGGTGGGAGAAGAGGGGCTGAGCCTCTCGGGCGGGCAGCGGCAACGGCTGGCCCTAGCGCGGGCCGTGGCGGCGCGCCCGCGCGTGCTGGTGCTCGACGACCCGCTGTCGGCGCTCGACGTCGACACCGAGGCGCTGGTCGAGGCGGCGCTTCGGCAGGTTCTCGCGTCGACGACGGCGCTCATCGTGGCCCATCGCCCGTCGACGGTGGCGCTCGCCGACCGCGTCGCGTTGCTCGAAGACGGCCGGGTGACGGCCGTGGGCACCCACGCCGAACTGCTGGCCGGCAACGAGCACTACCGCTTCGTCATCTCGAGCTTCGACGACGAAGAGCCCCTCGAGAAGCACGAGAAGGAGACCACCCCGTGAGCCAGGCAACCGTCTCGGGCGTCGGCGGCGAAGAGCGCAACGATTTCACCGCGGCCGAGAGCCGCCAGATTCGCGAGCGTTCGACGCGCCTGCTCGGCTCGCTGCTGCGGCCAGAGCGCACGCGCCTGCTCATCGGCCTCGTGGTGGTCGTCATCAGCACGGCGGCCCAGGTCGCCGGCCCCGCCCTCATTGCCTTCGGCATCGACAGCGGGCTGCCCGCCCTGCTCTCGAACGACTGGATGCCCCTCGGCCTCGCCGGCGTTGCCTACCTGCTGACCGGGGTGGTCGGTGCCGTTCTCATGGCGTGGTTCACCGTTCTGACGGCCCGCATCTCGCAGGCCGTGCTGCTCGATCTCCGAAAGCGCGTCTTCGTGCAGACCCAGAAGTTGAGCCTCGAATTTCACGAGACCTACACGTCGGGCCGCATCATCTCCCGCCAGACGAGCGATCTCGACGCCATTCGTGAGTTGCTCGATTCAGGCATCAACCAGCTGGTGCAGGGTCTGCTCTCGATGCTCTTCATCGGTATCGCCCTGTTCTCGCTCGACTGGGCGAGCGGTGTGATTCTGGTGGTGGCGCTCGTGCCGCTCGTGATTCTCACGCGCTGGTTCCAGCTGCGCTCGCAGACGTTGTTCCGCCTGACCCGCACCACGTCGGCCAAGCTCATCGTCAAATTCGTCGAGACCATGACGGGCATCCGTGCGGTGAAGGCATTTCGCACCGAGAAGAGCAACAACGCTGAGTTCGAGGGGCTCGTCGAGGGGTATCGCTCGGCGAACGCCCGCGTGATTCGGCTGTTCGGAATCTTCGACCCGGGTCTCGTGCTCATCGGCAACGTCACGGTGGCGGTGGTTCTCCTGGTCGGCGCCTTCCGGGTGATCGACGGCCACGTCGCCATCGGGGTGCTGTTGGCGGCGGTGCTCTACACCCGCCGCTTCTTCGACCCGATGGAGGAGATGGCGATGTTCTACAACTCGTATCAGTCTGCCGCCGCAGCCCTCGAGAAGATCTCGGGCGTGCTCGAAGAGAAGCCCAGCGTTCCCGACCCCACGAGCCCGATCGATCTCTGGAGTTCGAAGGGCGAGCTGACCTTCGACGATGTCGCGTTCTCGTACCAGAACGGCAGGGTCGTGCTGCCTTCATTCACCCTGCATATTCCCGCAGGCCAGACGATCGCGCTGGTCGGTTCGACGGGCGCCGGTAAATCGACGCTCGCCAAACTCATGTCCCGCTTCTACGACCCCACCCAGGGCATCCTCACCCTCGACGGCATCGACCTGCGCCAGCTGCACCCCAAAGATCTGCGGCGCGCCATCGTGATGGTAACCCAGGAGGCGTACCTCTTCTCGGGTACGGTCGCCGACAACATCGCCATCGGCAAGCCGGGTGCGTCGCGAGACGAGATCGTCGCCGCGGCGAAAGCAGTTGGGGCTGACGCCTTCATCGAAGGCCTGCCGAATGGCTACGAGACCGACGTCAACAAGCGCGGTGGCCGGGTGTCGGCCGGGCAGCGCCAGCTCATCTCGTTCGCTCGGGCGTTTCTCGCCGACCCTGCCGTACTCATTCTCGACGAGGCAACGGCTTCACTCGACATTCCGAGTGAGCGCCTGGTTCAGGATGCCCTGCAGACCCTCCTCAGCGACCGCACGGCTGTCATCATCGCCCACCGCCTGTCGACCGTGGCCATCGCTGACCGGGTGCTGGTCATGGAGCAGGGCCGCATCATCGAAGACGGAACCCCCGCAGACCTCATCGCCGGCACGGGCCGGTTCTCGCAGTTGCACGCCTCGTGGCGCGAATCGCTGGTGTGACGCGCTGGTGTCACGCGCTGGTGTGAGGCGCTACGACTTCCAGGCGTAGAACTGGTTGCCGGCAGCCCAGAGGTGCCAGTCGCCCGAGCAGGTGATGCCGTGGTCGGGCAGGGCCTGCGGCCACCAGGTCTGATCCATCACCGGCAGTTTCGCCATCTGGTCGGGGGTGCAGGCCTCGCCGGTGGCCACGACAGCGGGCACCGCGTAGGTCATGATGGCGGCGTTTCGCGAGTCGAGGGTGACGAGACGAATCTGCGTGGCGTCGGCCTCGACGAACGACGGCAGCACCAGCGAGCCAGACGCCCCCGCGGCATCGGCCGTCGTTTCGTACAGTGCCGACTGGATCGGCGGCGAGATTGTATCGGCGATGCCGCACGCAGAGAGCATCAGTGCGCTCGCGGCAACGATCGGAAGCGTGATCAGCACGCGACGCTTCACAGCTTCTCCCGGTGTTCGGTGGATTCAGGCACAAGTCAGAGGTGTTAGACAACCAGTGGATGCTACCCGCTCGCATTCCACTTCGCCAAAGCGTAGTCGACTCGGTAACCCGCTTCCTTCAGTGAACCTGTGAGCGGCGTACCCTCGCCCTCGTAATGTTCGCGCGCAGCAGCTTCGTGTCCAGGCGCCGGATGCCCGCCCGAACGCACCACGCGCCACCACGGATGAGCACCTCCCGACCGCGCCAGAACTGTACCGACGGCTCGTGCCGCCCGTGACCCGAGCAGCGCAGCAACGTCGCCGTAGGTGAGCACACATCCGGGCGGAATCGCGTCAACGACTTCGAGAACGAGTGCGCCGAAGTCGACTGCTTCAGAGGGCGAACTCGCAGTCACGTCAGAGCGTGAGTGCTGCGATGGTCTCGCCATACTGCGTCTCACCGATCGGAACGAAGCCCACAGCGAGGAAGAAGGCCTCTGGCCCGTCTGCACCCGGCTCGAACATCACGGTCAACCGATCGAACCCACGTGAGCGCGCCTCTTCGGCCAACGACACCACAGCGAATCGCCCGATGCCCCGGCCCTGCGCATTGGCGGCGACGTTCATGCGCCAGATGCAGCCGCGAAACTCGTCATGCGGGCTGTCGGGGTCGAAGTTGCCCATGATGAAGCCGACGACCTCGTCGTCGTCGAGCACGACCCGGGGCCAGGCTGTGGACGGGTTCACATAGGCCTCTGCAATGGAGTGCGAGACCGGAGCGACGAACTGTTCCTGGCCGGGCTTGAGCGTCAGCGTGTTGGCGGCGACGATGTTGGTCGCCGACAATTCTTCGAGTCGCAGATTTCCCATGCAGACAGGCTAGTGGGGCACACCTGCATTTGCCACAGCGGAGCCAGGGCATCCGGCGCCCGACCTGTGAGTTCGGCGTCAAACTCTCTCTACGTCAAGACAGTTGTGAAAGCGAGTAGGCTACTCTTTGGCTTGTTTCTGTACCACCGGTGTTACTTGGGTTAGGAGTTTGAATGTCGAAAATTCACGTTGAGGGAACGGTCGTCGAGCTCGACGGCGACGAGATGACGCGCATCATCTGGCAGTCGATCAAAGACACCCTCATTCACCCCTACCTCGATATCAACCTCGAGTACTACGACCTCGGCATCGAGCACCGCGACGCGACCGACGACCAGGTCACGATCGACGCCGCCCACGCCATCCAGAAGCACGGTGTGGGTGTCAAGTGCGCCACCATCACGCCAGATGAGGCCCGCGTCGAGGAGTTCGGCCTCAAGAAGATGTGGAAGAGCCCGAACGGCACGATCCGCAACATTCTCGGCGGCACCATCTTTCGTGAGCCCATCATCATCTCGAACATCCCGCGCCTCGTTCCCGGTTGGAACAAGCCGATCATCGTCGGCCGCCACGCGTTCGGCGACCAGTACAAGGCGACCGACTTCCGCTTCGAGGGCAAGGGCACGCTGACCATCTCGTTCCAGCCCGAAGAGGGCAGCGACGCCGAAGCGCAGTCGTTCGAGGTCTTCCAGTCGCCCGGTTCGGGTGTGGCCATGGCCATGTACAACCTCGACGACTCCATTCGCGACTTCGCGCGTGCCTCGCTGAGCTACGGGCTGAACCGCTCGTACCCGGTGTACCTGTCGACCAAGAACACCATTCTGAAGGCGTACGACGGCCGCTTCAAAGACCTCTTCCAGGAGGTCTTCGACGCCGAGTTCGCTGAGAAGTTCGCCGAAGCCGGCATCACGTACGAGCACCGCCTCATCGACGACATGGTCGCTGCGGCACTCAAGTGGGAGGGCGGCTACGTGTGGGCCGCGAAGAACTACGACGGCGACGTGCAGAGCGACACCGTTGCCCAGGGCTTCGGTTCACTCGGCCTCATGACCAGCGTGCTCTTCACCCCCGACGGCAAGACCGTAGAGGCAGAAGCGGCTCACGGAACGGTCACGCGCCACTACCGCCAGCACCAGGCCGGCAAGCCCACCTCGACCAACCCGATCGCCTCGATCTACGCGTGGACGCGTGGGCTCGCCCACCGCGCCAAGCTCGACGACAACGCCGAACTGGCCACCTTCGCCGACACCCTCGAAGACGTTGTCATCAAGACCGTCGAGTCGGGCGCCATGACGAAAGACCTCGCGCTTCTCGTCGGGCCCGAGCAGGCATACCAGAGCACCGAGGAGTTTCTGGCAACGCTGACCGAGAACCTCAAGACGCGCCTGGCGTAGGGCGCACGGGCTACAACGTATGGGCCACCGGTTCGCCGGCGGCCCATACGTCGTCTACGTGCCAGTCGGGGCTCATCAGCACGAGGTCGGCTGCAAAGCCGGGCGAGACATAGCCGAGGGCCGCGTCGAGCAGCAGTGCCCGTGCGGGAGACGCGGTGAGGGCACGTACGGCGAGCACCGGGTCGATACCCGAGTCAATGACGGCCGACCGCAGTGCGGCATCCTGAGTCAGAGTCGAACCGGCGATGGTCGTGGTGCCTGAGAGCATCGCCCGCCCGTTCTCGACCGACACGTTGAGGTCGCCGAGCTTGTAGTGCCCGTCAGACGAGCCCGCGGCGGCCATGGCATCAGTGATGAGCAGAATGCGCTGGGGGGCGGCGAAGAACGCCACGCGGGCGACTTCGGGATGCACGTGAAAACCGTCGAGAATGAGTTCGATGGCCACGCGCGGGTCTCCGAGCGCGGCCGTGACGGGGCCGGGTTCGCGATGCTTGATACCCGGCATCGCGTTGAATGCGTGCGTGAGCAGGGTGGCGCCGTGATCGAAAGCCTGCTTGGTGAGCGCGAAATCGGCGTCGGTGTGGCCCACGGCCACCACCACGCCGGCCTCGACGAGCTGGTCGACGGCGTCGAGCGCACCGGGCAGCTCGGGGGCGAGGGTGAGCTGGCGGAGGGTGCCGCGCGACGCCGCGAGCAGCGACTCGATCTCGGCGCGGTCGGGCGAACGGAGGTACTCGGGGTTGTGGGCGCCGCGGTGGTTTCGTGCGAGGTAGGGGCCCTCGAGATGCGACCCGAGAATCAGCGGGTCTTGCTCGGCGAGGTCGGCGATGCTCTCGAGCGATCGGCAGAGCGTGTCGAGGGGGTTCGCCACCAGGCTGATGACCGAGCGGGTGGTGCCGTGCTGGCGGTGCACAGTGAGAGCTGACCGAATCTCATCGGCGCCGTTGTCGAACGAGTGCCCTCCACCGCCGTGACCGTGAACGTCGATGAAGCCCGGGGTGAGGTAGCGGCCGGCGGCGTTGACCACTGTGGCGCCGGGTGCTGTCGACCAGCCGTGCCAGCCGGTTCCGATGCCGGTGGCGGCGATGGCCGAGCCGGAGGTGGCCACCCAGAAGTCGTCGACCTGGCCGTCGGCGTCGACCTTCGTGGCCCCGTGGATGACGACGGTCATGCGATCTCCTTGCGGCCGGCGATGATGCCACTGACGACGGCGACGACGCCGAAGACGATGGCAACGATCGGTTGCCCGATGACGAGCCAGGCGAGGGCGCCGGAGCCCATGATGACGATCTCGATGAGCGCCTTGCCGAACGGGTCGAGGGTGATCACCGCGCGAGGCGAGCGAAACAGCGCCCAGAGCACGATGGCGAACAGGGGGGCACCGATTCCGAACACGAAGTTGAACAGCGGGCCGGGCCAGGCGAGAAAGCCCCACAGCCCAATGGAGATGAAGGCGAAAAGCTCCAGCACGAACCGAAGAACGTCATTCGGGCCGATGCGCATGGGCAGGGCGGGTGGGGGATTCACGGTTGTCATGTTACTTGGGCTGAGCGGGCTACCCGTGGCCGGGGCATCCGGAGCCGGAACCCGGAGCCGGAACCCGGAGCCGGAACCCGGACGGCTGGGGTGGCGCAGCGGCAGCACCTGCCGATACCATTGACCTCGGTGGGCGGCCAACGCTCACCCCGGGCACAAACCACGTGGCGTTTCGGCTCGCAAGCTTGTGCCCCAGAAGTGTTTTGGTTCCACCGTGACGACTACCGTCAAAGCTCCCGCTCGTTCCTCTGCGGCTCCGACTGCCGCCCGTTTTCCGCTCGGCGGCCTCGCGGTTCTCGCCACCGCCGTGTTCATGGCGGTCACCGCCGAGGTGCTGCCCACCGGGCTGCTGCCCGAGATGAGCGCCGACCTGCACGCCAGCGAGTCGCAGATCGGGCTGCTGGTGACGTACTTCGCGGTCGCGGTGGTGTGCTCGGCCGTTCCGCTGGTGGCGGTGACGAGACGGTTCCCGCGGCACACGCTCATCGTGGGGGTGCTGCTGGTGGTCGCGATCACGAGCATCCTGTCGGCCGTCGCGCCCGACTACACGTTTCTCGCCGTGGTGCGGGTGCTGGGCGGCATGGCGCACGGGCTGTTCTGGGCGGTCGTCGGCACCTACTCGGTTCACCTCGTGCCCAAACACCAAATCGGCCGCGCCGTGGCCATCACATCGGGTGGAGGAACGGCTGCGTTCGTGCTCGGTGTACCGCTCGGCACGATGCTCGGCCAGGCCTTCACCTGGCGGGTTCCGTTCGCGGTGATCGGGGTGCTCGCGCTGTTCGCCGCGCTGCTCATTCTGAAGAAGCTGCCGCGCGTGTCGCCTGCCGAGCGCGAGCGGTCGCGGCGGGTTGGTGTGGTGTCGGGTGCGGTTCTGGATGCCCCGCCCACGCTCGCCCCCCACCGCGGCCGCTTCGACGCGACCGTACCGGCCGTAGCGCTGCTGTGCCTCGTTGTAGCGACGCTCATCGTCGGGCAGAACACGCTCTACACGTACATCACACCGTTCATGATCTCGTCGATGGGGGTGCCGGCCTCGTCGGTGGGCCTGCTGCTGTTCGTCTACGGTGTGGCGGGTGCGCTCGGGCTCGTGCTCGCCGGAGTCGTCTTCTCCCGCCGGCCCACGCTGGGCGTCGCGGTGGGTCTCGTCTGCACAGCGGTCTCTGTGACCGTGCTGACGCTCTTCACATCGAACATCGTGGTGTCGGTGGTGGCGTTCGCCGTGTGGGGAGCATCTTTCGGGCTGATTCCGTCGTTGATGCAGGCGCGGCTGCTGCACATCGCGTCGCCCGCCATTCGCGATACGGCGAACGCGTTCTACTCCACCTCGTTCAACGTGGGCATCGCCGGGGGCGCGTTTCTCGGCGGCATTCTGCTGAACGGGGCCGGGCTCGGCGCGCTGCCCGTGACGTACCTCGTGCTGATGGTGGTCGCGGGCGTTCTGCTGGTGTTCAGCTGGCGTATCGCGCGCCGGCACTGACCTCGGCTGGCCGGCTCGTTCGTCGGCGCGCCGGATTATGCCTGAGTGCTGCGCCGGTGGCTCTGAGTGCTGCACCGGTGGCCCCGAGGAGGGCGCCGGTCAGCTTGCCGCCAGAGCTGAGACGGTAAGGGTGCCTTCGGCGAGCGGGCCGAACCGCCCGGTCAGCGGGTCGATGTACCGCAGGGCGACGGTGGCACGGCCCGGCGGGGTTCCGGTGGGGGCCGCGATCGTGCTCGAGAACAGGCCATTCTCGTCGAACTGCAGAACCGACAGTTGTCGTACGCCGTTGAAGAACGCTTCGAAGGCCGCGTTCGCGACACCCGTTGCGGTGACGGTGAAGCTGGTGGCAGCGAGGCTCTCTGCGCTGGCGGGAGTGGTGAGCGTCAGTGACCGAAGTACGACAGGGGTCGCTGAGGTCAGGGCCGAGGTCTCGCCGGTCTCGCTCACTTGGCGCACCGAGAGGCTGTGCGACCCGAAGCCGAGCGTCGGGAAGTCGCTGATGCTGTAGTGCCCGTCTTCGCGGTTGGCCACGGTCTGGGCGACGACCGACTGCGCTGAAGCCGTGGTCTCGACAACTTCGATGGTGGAACCGGGTGTTCCGCTGCCCGTCACGACGGGGAACAGCCGCTCGCCCGGGTCGAGAGTGAATACGGCTGTCGGTGTGGGCGATGGGGCGGGTGTGGGTGGCGTTGATGGGGTGGGCGTGGGTGTCGGGCTCGGCGCGGGCGTCGGAGTCGACGGCGGAGTGGTCGGCGGTGGAGTGGGGCCGTTGGTCGGCGGGTCAGTCGAAGTCGGCGGTGTCGAGGCGGGGTTCGAGTTGGTCGGATCAGGTGCGGGTGTCTCGGGTGCGCTCGGAGACAGCGGTGACGACACCACGACACCCGGTGCGCCGGTGCCGAATGTCGGCGGTACGGGCTCGACGCTGCGAAGCCCCGAGCTGGTACCCGTGGCGGTCGTTGTCACGTGGGATCCGGGGGACACCCCGGTCGATGGTGAGCCGTCGCCCGGCGAGCCGGCGGGTGCGCCGCCGGCGGTGCTGGCGCTGGGAGCGCCAGCACCGGGCGCAGCGGAGAGCGTTTCGGCTTGGTGGTCTGCGGCGGCGGGGCTTGTCGAGCGTGCCCCGCTTGCGGCTGCGCCAGGGCCGGTCGTCGACGAGGCGCCCGCGAGTGGAGTGACAGGTGTCGCGGCCAGAAGGGGCCCGAGGAGAAACGCCGCTCCTACCGCGGCCGCGCCCAAGAGCCCGAGTGTCGCAAGAACGACCGCCGACGGGGCGCCAGACCCTCCGCCTGCTCGGGCGAACCCGCGCGCACCGACTCGCCCGAGACCGCTCCCGCGCAGACCGCTCCCGCGCAGACTGCTCCCGCCGGGGCCGCGGGGGCTCCGCGGGGAAGATGCTCCGCGGCCCGACCCCGCTCGACCCGCCGGACTCACGGTCGATGCAGGGCGAGGAGGCACCGGAGTTGCCGCCGGAACCGTCGTGGAGGGAGTCGATATGGCAGGAATGGTCGCGGCTGGTGCCGCGGTGCTGACCCCGGCTGGCGCAGTAAGAGCGGTCGTGACGGCGCTCGCCGCGGGGGAGATGCTCACTGGTGCAGAAGCGGTCGAGAGGTGCGCGGTCGCCGCAGCAGTGCTGGCGAGGTGGGTGGCGGGCAGAGCTGCCGCGGCGAAGTGTGACGCGGGCAAGGGTATGGCAGCGAGATGCGCCGCCGCGAGGGTGGTGGCGGCGGCGTGGGCCGCGGTCTGCAGGTAGACGGTGTAGGCGGTGGCGCCGGCGATGCCGGCAACGAGGGGGAGGAGCACGAGCGCGAGGCGGGAGCCGACGTCGCGCGCTTCGCCGTCGACGATGGTGCACGAGGGGCAGTCGGCCAGATGCTCCCGCACCTTGCGGGTCTCCCGGGGGCCGAGGCTGCCGCGCGTGTAGGAACCGAGCTTCTCGATGATGGCGGCGCATCCGGTGTCGGTTGCGCGAATGAGGTGCGCCTGGATCCAGGCCTGGCGCAGGCCCTCGCGGGCCCGGAACGTGAGCGCCGACACCGCGTTCGGCGTCATGCCGAGCAGGGGCGAGATCTCCTGCGAACTCAACTGCTCGACCTCGCTGTACCAGAGCGCCTCCTGCCAGCGTGTGGGGAGGCTGCGAAAAGCGGTGGCGGTGAGCGACTTGTCAAGAGCCAGCAACGTTTCGGCCTCTTCGGAGTGCGGGTCTGCCAGGGCATCCAGCTCGTCAGTCGCATCGACGATGTTGCCGCGGCGCCACTGCATGGCCACGTTGCGGATGGTGCTGAACAGGTACGGCCGGAACGCGGTCGTGGGGCCGCCGCCGCTCTTGATGGCCTGTAATACCTTCGCGAAGCTCTCGGCCACGACGTCGTCTGCGTCGAGCCCGTAACTGCGGGCGACGGTTCGGCCGGCACGGGAGTGCCTGTTCCACAGCTCGGCGAAGGCCTTCGAGTCTCCGGCACGAGTGCGTTCCACGAGGTCGAGATCGCTCGGCCCCGACAGGCCGGGATGGGCGTGTGCCCCGACGGGATCGCCCGACCCGAGGGCCTGGCCACCCGACCCGAGGCCCTGCCCGGCCGACGGCGACCCGAGGGCGCGCCCCGCCGACTGCGAACGCAACCGCGCCGAAGCGGTCTCGCCACTCTCGCCAGGGCCGCCAGAGACGCCAGAGACGCCAGAGACGCCAGAGCCGCCAGACCCGCCTGAGCCGCCTGAGCCGCCCGACTCGCCCCGCTCGTTCGCGTTGACCATGCTGCACCTGCCTGAATTCTTCACGCTGCTTGAGAAATATTCATTACCCCCAATCTTAATGAACAATACTCAAGAGTGGCGAGAATAGCAACGCTGCTATGCTGACGAAGTCGCAACTGGCGTTCAGATGGTTACCATCGGGAAGCGACTGACACGGATTCGGCCGCTCGCCTGGGTCGCTACGGAACTGCAGTACCTCTTTCCGTCTGTCGAATAAGGAGCCATCGTGCCGAGTCAACTACCGTCAACGTTCAACCACGCCCTCTCGAGCGTCGATCCTGAGATCGCCGAGGTTCTGAAGAACGAACTCGGCCGCCAGCGCGGCACCCTCGAGATGATCGCGAGTGAGAACTTCGTTCCCCGCGCCGTACTTCAGGCCCAGGGCTCGGTGCTCACCAACAAATACGCCGAGGGTTACCCCGGCAAGCGCTACTATGGTGGCTGCGAGTTCGTCGACGTGGCCGAGAACCTGGCCCGCGACCGCGCGAAGGCCCTCTTCGGCGCCGAGCACGCCAACGTTCAGCCGCACGCCGGCGCGCAGGCCAATGCCGCCGCGCTCATGGCGCTCGCCACCGTCGGCGACACCATCCTCGGCATGGAGCTCAGCCACGGTGGCCACCTCACCCACGGTATGAAGCTCAACTTCTCGGGCAAGAACTACCAGGCCACCGCCTACGGAGTCGATCCCACCACCTACCTCGTCGACATGGATGTCGTTCGCGAGAAGGCCCTCGAGCACCGCCCGACCGTGCTCATCGCCGGTTGGTCGGCGTACCCGCGCCAGCTCGACTTCGCCGCGTTCCGCGCCATTGCCGACGAGGTGGGCGCGAAGCTCTGGGTCGACATGGCGCACTTCGCCGGCCTCGTCGCCGCGGGCCTGCACCCCTCGCCGGTTCCCTACGCCGATGTTGTGACCTCAACGGTTCACAAGACCCTCGCCGGTCCGCGCAGCGGTGTCATCCTGAGCAAGGCCGAGTGGGCCAAGAAGGTCGACTCGGCTGTCTTCCCGGGCCAGCAGGGCGGCCCGCTGATGCACGTCATCGCAGCGAAGGCCACCGCCTTCAAGCTTGCGGGCGAGCCCGAATTCGTCGACCGTCAGCAGCGCACCATCTCAGGTGCGAAGATCGTCGCCGAGCGCCTGATGGGCGCCGACACCGTGGCGGAGGGCATCAGCGTTCTGACCGGGGGCACCGACGTGCACCTCGTGCTTGTCGACCTGCGAAACGCGAAGATCGACGGCAAGCAGGCTGAAGACATCCTGCACGAAGTGGGTATCACGGTGAACCGCAACGCGATTCCGTTCGACCCGCGCCCGCCCATGGTCACCTCGGGCCTGCGCATCGGCACCCCGGCGCTCGCCACCCGCGGTTTCGGCGACGAAGAGTTCACCGAGGTCGCTGACATCATCGCGAACGCTCTGAAGCCGGCTCCGGATGTCGCGGCCCTGCGTGCCCGCGTTCTGAAGCTGACCGACGGCTACCCGCTCTACGACGGCCTCGAGGGCTGGTAGCCCCGCCGATGCGTGCACCCACCGGGCAGCAGTTCGCCCTCACTTTCACCGGTGAAGCCGGAGTCTCGACGGCCATCGTCACCGAATTGGCCGCGAGCCTTCGCGAACTCTTTCTCGACGGCATCGAGTCGACCCAGTCGCACACCGAAGACGTACTGCCGCCCATGGGCGACGGCATCGTTCTGGTGCCGTGGCCGAATCGCATCAAGGATGCCCGGTGGGTTCTCGACGGCACGACCCAGCAGCTCGACATCAGCGAACCCGCCACGGGCAACGCGATTCACGGGTTGCTGCGCAACACCGCATATCAAGTCGCCCGGCAGACCGCTTCGTCGATCACGCTCGAGGCCACCGTGTTTCCGCAGCACGGCTACCCGTTTCTGCTCGACACCAGGGTGGAGTATTCGCTCGGTGACGACGGCCTCACGGTCACGCACACCATCGTGAACCAGTCGGCCTCGGTCGCCCCGGTTGCCGTGGGCGCCCATCCGTACCTGAAGGTCGGCGATGTGCCCGTGGCCGACCTGGTGCTGCGGGTCGATGCATCCACTCAGTTCGAGGTAGACGAGAAGGCGATCCCCACGGCCGAAGTCTCGCTCGACGGGTCGGAGTTCGACCTGCGAGGCGGGCGACGCGTGGGAGAGGTGACCCTCGATCACGGGTTCGGTGGGGTGGGCATCCAGAACGGCGAACGCGTTCACTCGGTGACGGCGCCCGACGGTTCGCGAACCGAGCTGTGGGGCGATGAGCACTTTCGCTTCGTGCAGGTCTACACGCCCACGAACTTTCCGCTCGAAGACGGCACGAAGGGCCAGGCTGTGGCCATCGAACCGATGACCGCGCCGGCGAACGCCTTCAACACCGGCGAGGGTCTTCGCCAGCTCGCGCCGGGCGAGACCTGGCTACTGCGGTGGGGTATTCGCCACCGGGCACCCGGCCTCGCCACTGTGCTCGACTAGTACGAGCTGGGCTGGTACAGCCGTACAGCCGTACAGCCGTACAGCCGGTTCGGCTAGTTGTCGACGTTCGGCGGGGTGGCGTCGACTTCGCCGACGAAGTTGTACGCGATGGGCTCGACGGTGCCCTCACCGAGCGCCCAGGTGCGAACCGACGTGGTGCCGGCGGCCTCGAACGTGAGCTCGACGAGGTCTTGGTACGCGCCGTTCACGTACGGCAACTCGACGATCTCGTTGTTGCCGATGACGTTCGGGCCGATGAGTTCTGCCCGGTAGGTCTCATTGTCGGTCATAGCTTCCCTGCTCTTTCCGTTACGCGCGTCGCGGATGCGCGTCGCTGCGATCGCTACCCAGCGTAAAGGTCGCTGGTCTGCCGCGTAAGACCCGCGGTGTGCACGTTCTCTCAATTCATGGCTGGGAGGCCTGTGGGCAGTGCCGCGACGGGCTGAGCACCCCGGCGCACGCATAAAATCGGGGTATGCCCTCCCCTCTGTACGACATCCCCATTCAGACCGCCGCCGGCGAGAGCACCACTCTCGCCGGCCTCAGCGACAAGGTCGTGCTCGTGGTGAACGTGGCATCGCGGTGCGGCCTCACACCGCAGTACGCCGACCTGCAGCAGCTGCAGACCGAGTACGCCGATCGTGGGTTCACCGTAGTGGGGTTTCCCAGCAACCAGTTCAACGGTCAAGAGCCGGGTACCGATGAGGAGATTCAGGCATTCTGCTCGGCGACGTTCGGTGTCGACTTCCCGGTGTTCGCCAAGATCGAGGTGAACGGCGAGGGTCGCCATCCGCTCTACGAGCTGCTCACCACCGTCGAAGACGAGAGCGGCGATGCCGGCGACGTTGCGTGGAACTTTGAGAAATTTCTCATAGCCCCCGGCGGCGAGGTCGTCTCGCGCCTGCGCCCGAAGACCAAGCCCACCGACCCTGCCTTCGTCGCGAAGATCGAGCAGTACCTGCCCGCCTGAGTCTCTGCCCCTGCTTCGGCCACGCATTTGGCCACGGGTCGTACACGCCTTCTTCACGTGTTGGATGCCCGTGGTCAACCCGTGGGCGGCACAGTACAGGCTGAGCCTCGTCGCCCGATTGGGCGTGGCGTCGGCGACAGTACGAGGCGAGGTGACTGTGACAGCGAACCCGAGCATCTTCTTCTCGCAGTTCGCCTCGCGAAACGACCCGGTGTTACTGGGCTGGTCGACCTTTCGGGAGCACGTTCGCCAAGGCGCGCGCGCAAGCGCAGCGAGAGCGGGGCGCACGCTCCAGCCCTCTGGTGAGCCCCGCTTGGCCCCGGTCGCCCGGTCGCCCCGTGCGACGGCCCTGACACCGGATGCCCGTTCAGGCATCTGGCGACTGCTCGCGTCGAACAACCGCGAGGTGGCGCGCAGCCTGTTTCTCTACGAGTCGCTGAGCTCTGCCCGCGCGCACGTTCTGCAGCTGCGGCAGCAGACAGACGAGATGACCGTCATGCCCATCACCGGCCCCGGCGCAGGCCAGCACGGCTGGTACGTGACAATCGACAATGTTTCGGTGATGTCGTGTGGCCGCTGGTATGGGGCCGCGGCGCTCAGCCGGGAGTCGGCAGCGTACTCAGTGCACGCGCTGGCGTCAGCATTCGTCTCGGAGGGCTCGCGAGCCACTCGATCGAACGCGCCGGTGCGGAGCGCCCAGCACGCGCTCATGCGCGACGGGGTCGCCGCGTGGTGAGGGCGCTGCTGGTGTCGGCGCTGGTGCTGTTCGGTCTGTTCATCGGCGTGGGTGTACTCACACCAAAGGCGCGCGGTCTGGCGGCCACGGGTGGTTCGCAGGGGGCCGGGGTGGCTGAGGCTTCCGCGGTCGGAGCGAACACCGCAGCTGCAACGCAAAGTGCGGGCGGCGCGGGCGGCGATGCAGCGTTGGTCGACCCGACCTGGGCGACCGCGAGTGCGGCCCGCACGGGCATCCCGTACCGTGCGCTCGTGGGCTACGCGGGCGCGGCGCTGGCGCTCGCGAGGGAGCTGCCCCAGTGCCACGTCGGGTGGAACACCCTGGCGGCACTCGGCTCGATCGAGTCGGCGCACGGAACCCACGCGGGATCGACGATCACTGCCGACGGTGCCGCGAGCCCTGCGATCTACGGCCCCGCGCTCGACGGCTCAAAGTATGCCGCGGTCAGTGACACCGACGGGGGAGCCCTCGACGGCACCGCGAACGGTGACCGTGCCGTGGGGCCGCTGCAGTTCATCCCGTCGACCTGGATGCGGTGGGGAGCCGACGGCAACGGCGACGGCGTGAGCGACCCGCAGCAGATCGACGACGCCTCGCTTGCGGCAGGGCGCTACCTCTGCAGTTGCGGCGACCTGTCGGGTGCGGCGGGCTGGCGGGCATCCGTGTTCGCCTACAATCATGTCGAATCGTACGTCGACGCTGTGGCCGAGACCGCCAATCGGTATGCCGCTGCGGTCGGCTGAGCCGATGGATGCTCGACCCCCCGGCCTCGTCTCGGCCCGTTTCGCGCTCGGCGACCTGCTCGGCAGCGGAGGTTCTGCGTCGGTGTTCGAGGCGGTCGATGTGCTGACCGATGAGCGGGTGGCGCTGAAGATCCTGCACCCGCATCTGTCGCACTCGCCCGCGAGCCGTGAGGCGTTCTTCGTCGAGGCGCGGGCGGCCGAACCGCTGCGACACCCGAATATCGCCGGTGTACTGGGTGTGGGCGTGCACGACCCCGACGGCGAACCGCTGGCGTGGATCGCGCTCGAACGCGCGCCCGGCACGACTCTGGCTGAGTACATCGAGTCGAACGGAGTGCTCGGTGTCGGTGAGGCGCTGGCGCTGGCCGATGGCATGCTGCGGGCGCTGTCGGCTGCGCACGCGATCGGCCTGGTTCACCGTGATGTGTCGCCCGCGAACGTGATGGTGTCGGGTGCGGGTGGTGTCGCTGCTGGTGCTGGTGGGGGTACAGCTGGCGAGGGCGCTGATGTTGGCGTTGGCGTTGGTGCTGGTGCTGACTACGGCGATGCGGCTGGCGTTGGCTACGGCGTTGCCGGTGCGGCTGCGCGTGCGCGTGCGCGCGGGGCCGACGGCCGCGTTGCTCTGATGGCCGAGGGCGTGCGGCTGGTCGACTTCGGGCTGGCCGATGCCGCCGGCCGGCCCGCGCTCGGTGCCGACGTGCTACGCAGTGCCGTGAGCGACCGCTCGCTCGGAGTGCTCGGCAGCGTGAACTACATGTCGCCAGAGCAGGCGACCGGCTCACCCGTCGACGCACCGGGCGACCTCTATCAGGTGGGCGCGGTGCTGTTCTTCGCGCTCACCGGCCAGCCGCCCTTCGTGCGTGATCATGCTCAGGCCGTGATGCGTGCCCACCTGACGGCGCCGCCACCCGTCGCCTCTGTGCTTCGACCGGGGCTGCCGAGAGCAGTCGACCGGATGCTCGCCAAAGCCCTGCTCAAAGACCCTGCTGCCCGCTTCGCCTCGGCCGAGGCCATGCGTGCTGAAGTACTGCGCATAGCGGCCGTGCTGCCCGGTGCGCCCGGCACCATGCTGACGGCTGTGGCTACCGCTGTGGCTACACCTGTGGCTAACTCCGTCGATGGCGTCACTGGCGCCAAGGATGGCTTCAACGACGTGGCGCTCGCCGGCGCATCGGCAGCGATGCCGGCGGGTAGCTCCACCGGGTTGGCGAGCCTTCGGGGCACTGTCGGCCCGCGTCGGCGAAGCGGCGGCGCGGTGTGGCTCACCCTCATTCTCATGGCGACAGCGGTAGGCGTGGTGTGGATGCTCGCAGCCAACGGGTCACCTCGAGGCACCGCGGCAGCCCTGCCGCCGGCAGCGAGTGCGACGGGCTCGCCCGCCGGCAGTGCCGATGCGCCGGGTGCGACCACCGTCACCCCGCCCGCCACCCCACAACCGAGCGCTCTGCCGCTACCCACCGCCGCGGCGAGCCCGGTTGTGGCGGCGGCGGCAATGGTGCCCGTTCCGGAAGTCGCCGGCATCACGCTGGCAGAAGCGCAGCGGCAGATCGAGGCCGCGGGCCTCAGGCTCGGTACGGTGACGCCGGTGAATTCTGCGTTGCCAAACGACACGGTTCTCGAAGCTTCGCCGGTGACGGGTGGGCAGGCAGCACACGGCTCGGCAGTCGACCTGACGGTGGCGTCGGGGTCGAACAGCGTGCCCCGGGTGGTGGGGCTGACTCAGGGTGACGCGGTGCCGGTAGTCCAGCGCGCCGGGTTCGCGGTGGTCGTGGCAGCGAGGGCCAGTGGCAGTGTGCCGGTCGGAACGGTGCTTGCCGTCGAACCGGGGGAGGGTTCTGAGCTGAGGCTCGCCACGTCGGTCACCCTGGTCGTGGCAACGGCGCCCACCGCACCAGCGCCTACCCCGGCGACGACCGTGCCGACCACGCCGCCCACCGCCTCCGGCGCGCCGCGCCCCTGACCGCCCGCACCACTCCGGCCCCATCCCTGCCGCGCGTGTGCCCACAACTGGGGGAGCCCCTCGTGCTCTCAACATGCTGCGTCTGCCGCTGCTTCACGAACCGGGCACCCTGTGTTCACCCGGGGCCATGACCATCAGACCTGTCGTATGCGGGCCGAGTGGCGCGCGGGCAGAGAGGGAGGTGCGCCATGGTCGAGAAGAAGTTCGACTCGCTCACCGACCTTCACAACATTCTGACGCGTGAAACCACGGAGAAGATGGTGGTTGCCCGTGTGATTGCTGAAGAAATCGGAACAATCGCACCCGCACCGATGCACACGGGTACCGGCAGAACCCGTCAAGACAACCCTGAACCCCTTGTGCACCCGGGCGCAGCCCGACGCTCACTCGCGGCGCGCGCCTCCCGCTCAGACTCAGTGTTCAAGGGCGTCTCGTTCACGGCCGGCGCCACCACCGTGGGCATCATGCTCGCCGTCGGGTTGTTTCTGACCCTGCGAGCGAGCGACGCCCTGCAGGTGGCCGGCATCAACTTTCTCCTGGAGCAGCAGTGGTCGCCTGAGACTCACCAGTTCGGCATCGCCGCAGTGATCTTCGGCACTTTCAGCATCGCCATCATCGCGATGTGCGTCGGAGTTCCCCTCGCCGTGGGTACAGCACTGCTGCTGTCAGAGGTGGTGCGCGGCCCGCTGCGCTCGTTCCTGGTGTCGCTGGTCGACCTCATGGCTGCCGTACCGAGTGTGGTGTACGGGCTGTGGGGTCTGTTCTTCCTCCAGGCCGCCGTCATTCCGGTGTCGGCCTGGATCTCGACCTATTTCAGCTTCATTCCCGCGTTCGCCGTCGAAGACGGCACAGGCGCGAGGCTCACCGAGGCCAGTGCATTCACCTCCTCAGCGTTCATCGCCGGCATTGTCGTAGGGCTCATGGTCGTACCCACCCAGACCTCGGTGATGCGCGAGGCATTCTCTCAGGCACCGATCGGCGAACGCGAGGCAGCTTTTGCACTCGGCTCCACCCGTTGGGGCATGATTCGCACCGTTGTGCTGCCGTTCGGTCGCGGCGGGATGATCGGGGGCATCATGCTCGGCCTCGGGCGCGCCCTCGGCGAGACCATCGCCGTGTACCTCATCATTTCGCCGATCTTCACGATCAACTGGGAGGTGCTGAAGACCGGAACGAACTCGGTTTCGGCGCTCATCGCCCTGCGGTACGGCGAAGCGAGCCAGTTCGGTCTGTCGGCGCTGATGGCCGCCGGTCTGGTGCTCTTTCTCATCACCCTGGTGATCAACTTCACCGCGTCGTCGATCGTCGCCCGGTCGCGCTCTGGCGCAGAGACGAGCTGACCGTGACGACAGCGACCGTGACGACAGCGACCGTGACGACAGCGACAGCGACCGCGGTGACGGTGACGGGAGAACGGGCTGCCCCGGCGGCCCCGGAGGCACGCCCCACGAGCATCCCGAACCGAACGGGAATCGAGGTGGGGCCGAAGAGGCGCCTGCGTGAGTCGACGCTCGACGAGAAATTCAACGTGCTCGGGGCTCTCGTGGCCGGGCCCACCGTCACGACCCTGCTCTTCGGCTGGTTCACTCCGCTGACCGGGCCCATCGGCTGGGTAGTGGTGTCGTTTGTGCTGTTCATCGCGTTCTACAGCCTGCTGGTGTCGCTGAGATCAGACCGTGAAGAGGTGAAAGACCGCATCACGACGGTGCTGCTCATCAGCGCGGGCGTCGTACTGTTCGGAGCGCTGGTGTTCGTGGTGATCTACACGGTGGGTCGTGGAACCATCGCGCTGCCGCACCTCAACTTCTTCACTCAGACCATGCAGTTCGCCGGGCCGCTCGACGGGCTCGACGTGGGCGGAATCGCGCACGCGATCGTGGGCACGCTGATTCAGATCAGCATCGCGCTGGCCATCACGATTCCGCTCGGCATCACGACGGCGGTGTTCCTCAATGAGGTGGGCGGTCGGTTCGCGCGGTTCGTACGCACGATCTCAGACGCGATGACAGCACTGCCATCGATTGTTGCGGGATTGTTCGTGTACGCGGCGATCATCCAGCTCATCACCCACCAGCGGTCGGGCTTCGCGGCGGCGCTCGCCATCGCGGTGATGATGCTCCCGATCATCATCAGGGCCTCTGACGTGGTGTTGCGCCTCGTGCCCGGCAATCTGCGCGAGGCCTCGTATGCACTCGGGTCGACGCGGTGGCGCACGGTGTGGGGCGTGGTGCTGCCCACGGCACGGTCGGGCCTCGTCACGGCGGTCATTCTCGGAACGGCTCGCGGAATCGGCGAGACGTCGCCCGTTCTGCTCACCTCGGGTATCACCGCGGTGATGAACCTCAACCCGTTCTCGGGCCCGATGATCTCGCTGCCACTGCAAGTGTTCGACTTCGTGAAGTCGCCGGAGCCGAACATCATCGCCCGCGGATTCGGAACGGCTGCCGTGCTGATTCTGCTCGTGCTGCTGCTGTTCGTTGTTGCCCGCCTCATCGGTGGCAAGGGCCCGGGGCAGCTCTCCGACCGCCAGCGCCGTCGGGTGGCAGGCCAGTCGGCCGACGATGCGCGGCGAATGAACCGCACGCCCGCAGCCTCGCCGGCTGCCCCTCTCGCAGCCCAGCCCACCGGCACACCCGCCCCCGCAAACCCCGAGGAGACGTCTCAGTGACGCCGCGCATCCGTCTCGTCCGCCTGCTCACCGCTGGCTTCGCCCTCGCTCTGATGCTCACGGGCGTCGGCGGCGGCGTTGCAGTGCAGAGCGCCTCGGCTGACACCTACACCCCCATCAGTGGCAGTGGTTCGACGTGGTCACAGAACGCCCTCGACCAGTGGCGCAAGAATGTGGCCTCGAACTACGGCATGACCGTCAACTACTCGGGCAGCGGTTCCTCGGCCGGTCGCGCCGACTTCATCGCGGGCACCGTCGACTTCGCCGTGAGCGAGATTCCATTCCAGGCGAAGCCCGAAGACGGCTCTGCCCCCGAGACGCCGGCGACGCCCTACGCCTACATGCCCATCGTGGCGGGCGGCACCTCGTTCATGTACAACCTGAAGATCGGCGGCAAGCGGGTCACCAACCTGCGGCTGAGCGGCGACGTCATCACGAAGATCTTCACCGGTGTGATCTCCAAGTGGAATGACCCCGCCATTCAGACAGACAACCCGGGCCTGGCGATGCCCGACAAGTCGATCACCCCCGTGGTTCGCTCTGACGGCTCGGGTTCGACCGCCCAGTTCACGCTCTGGATGTCGAAGCAGCACCCTGACCTCTGGAACGCCTTCTGCACATCTGTGAAGCGCAGCGTGCCCTGCGGACTCACCTCGCAGTACCCAGAATTCTCCGGTTCGAAGGCGCAGAGCGGCTCGCTGGGCGTTTCGGGCTACGTGAGCCAGGACTACGGAGAAGGCGCGATCACCTACGTCGAGTACTCCTACGCGCTGAAGTCGGGTTTTCCCGTGGCAAAGGTGCTGAACTCGGCCGGCTACTACGTCGAACCCACTGCTCCGTCGGTCGCCGTTGCGTTGCTCTCGGCACAGATCAACACCACCGTGGGTTCGCCCGACTATCTCACCCAGATTCTCGACGGTGTGTACAACAGCGCCGACGCCCGCACCTATCCGCTCTCGAGTTATTCGTACATGATCGTGCCCACCAAGGTGGGCGGCGTCTTCACGGCAGAGAAGGGCAAGACCCTCGGCGTGTTCACCAACTATCTGCTCTGCGAGGGGCAGCAGCAGGCGGCAGCGCTCGGCTATTCACCGCTGCCCCTGAACCTGGTGCAGGCCGCGTCGGATCAGATCAAGAAGATTCCGGGAGCCTCTACCGCCGGTGTCAACCTCGCCACCTGCAACAACCCCACCTTCGACGGCAAGAACCCGGCGAGTAACAAGCTGGCTGACACCGCCCCCCAGCCTCAGGCCTGCGACCAGCGTGGGCCGAACCAGTGCGTCACCGGAACCGGTGGGGCCACCGCGACCACCGACGTCAGTGGCTCGGGCTCGGGTGGTGCCGCCGCGGCTCTGACCACGACGACCGATACCGCAGCTTCGGCGGTGGCCCCCGCTGCCGCGGGGGGGGGGCCGGCCGCGGCCGCCCCCCCCCCGCCCCCCCCCGGGGGGGGGGGGGGCCGGGGGGGGGGGGGGGGGGGGGGGGGGGGGGGGGGGGGGGGGGGG
>NZ_JASJXO010000046.1:0-31479 GCF_035018625.1 Subtercola sp. RTI3
AGATGTGTATAAGAGACAGTGGTAAGGTGGGAGCTTCAGATACGAGAAGGAACGAAGACGAGTGAACGCCTCATCAGCAGCCCAGTCCGTCACCTCCCAGAGCGCGCAGGGTGTACACGTGGGTGTCGTGGGCGCCACCGGTCAAGTGGGCAAGGTCATGCGCCAGCTGCTCGATGAGCGCAACTTTGCTATTGCGAGCATCCGGTTCTTCGCGACGTCTCGTTCTGCCGGCACCACCCTCACCTTTCGTGGCGAAGAGATCACCGTCGAAGATTCGGCCACGGCCGACCCGTCGGGGCTCGACATCGCTCTCTTCTCGGCCGGCGCCACCGGCTCGAAGGCGCTCGCGCCGAAGTTCGCCGCGGCCGGCGTCACCGTCATCGACAACTCGAGCGCCTGGCGCATGGATGCCGACGTGCCCCTGGTCGTCAGCGAAGTGAACCCGCACGCCATCGACGAGGCCCGAAAGGGCATCATCGCCAACCCGAACTGCACCACCATGGCGGCCATGCCCGTTCTGAAGGTGCTGCACGCCGAGGCGGGCCTCGAGCGCCTCATCGTCACCACCTTTCAGGCGGTTTCGGGCTCCGGTCTCGCCGGGGCTGAAGAGCTGGCGACCCAGATCGAGGCCGCGGTGTCGCAGGGCAGAATCCTCGACCTCGTTCACGATGGCAGCGCCATCACCTTCCCCGAGCCCGTGAAGTACGTGCGCCCCATCGCGTTCGACGTCATTCCGTTCGCCGGCAACCTCGTCGACGACGGCCTGAACGAGACCGACGAAGAGAAGAAGCTCCGCAACGAGAGCCGCAAGATCCTCGAACTTCCAGAGCTCCTGGTGAGCGGAACCTGCGTTCGCGTGCCCGTCTTCACCGGCCACTCGCTCTCGATCAACGCCGAATTCTCGCGGTCGATCAGCCCCGAACGTGTTGCCGAGCTGCTGGCCGTCGCGGCCGGCGTCGAGCTCACCGACGTGCCCACCCCGCTGCAGGCCGCCGGTACCGACCCGAGCTATGTGGGCCGTATTCGTCAAGACGAGGGGGTTCCGGATGGTCGGGGTATCGCTCTGTTCGTGAGTAACGACAATCTGCGAAAAGGCGCCGCCCTCAACGCTGTGCAGATCGCCGAGATCATCGCGTCCCGCCTTGCCGCTGGCGAGCCGACCCCGGGCCGGTCTGCCGCTCTCGTCTGACGCGCCGGGCTGAACCCAGCAGGCAGCATCGGCCGTTCGTTTATCTGCGGCAGCTGTTGCAACCCGGTATCTACGGGAGCCCGTCAACCCGGCGCGAAGCTCGTGCTGCGTTCGAGGGTAAACCGCCGAGCGGTACTCTAAAGGCATGAGCGACTCTCTCCCCGGTTGGTCTGAGATCAGAAGCGACTCAGCGCCAGCCGAGCGGCTCGTTCGCCGTGCGTTCTTCTGGCCTGTTGTGTCGGTCGCTGTTCTGATTCTGGTCGCGGGGGTTTTCAGCTTCTCCAGGGTTTCATCGGTCGATGTCTTCTACTTCGTTGCGCTTTTCGTCTCGTCAGCGCTGGTCGCAGACTTTCGCTTTCAGATCGGTCGACTGGCCGGCTTGCCTTCGGTCAGCACCTCGATCGCTCTCTTGGTCACAGCCGAACTGCACAACGAGCTCTTTCCCTCGGTCGCGGCGTGGGCGCTCGGCTTCTTCGTCGGCGCTCTGTTCAACTCGCGCAGGCTGGTCGCCGCAGCCTACGCGAGCGGCATCGCCACGATCGGCGCGGTCATCTGGTGCCTGGTCGTTCGTGAATTCGACAAGCTGGGCTTCTCGCCCGTGCTCTACCTCTATCTGGCCACCTTTGCATACCTTCTGCTGGTGCTCGTGCTCGAGTTCGCGCGTGCCAAAGGCCGGTGGAGCGCCCGGCGTGACTTCGGCCTCTCGAGCCTCAGCCCGCGCCGACTGCTGGTCATTCTGCTTGTTGTGGGCACCATGGCGCTGGCCATCCACTTCTCATACACGACCCTGATACCGACCGTGCTTCAAGAGGCCCAGACCCATCGCGCAGCGGTGCTTCTGCTGGCGATCGCAGCGGTGCTGTTCATGCTGGCTCGGTTTCAGCAACTGCGTGACCTACAACGGCGACTCAAGGGGCTCACCGATGCTGCGCTCGGCCTGCCGTGGAAACACGAGCACGGCCTGGGTGAGATTCTCATCGAATGGGCGCGCCAGACCATCATGTCTGACCGGCTTGAGATCGCCGCAGAGCCGCCCGGGTTCGCGCAGATCGGCTACCCGGTTCGATTGGCGCCCGGCGACAGTTCGTACATCGTCGCCACCCGGGAGCTGAACGGTATTCCGTTCAACCGCGAAGACGAGCGGGCGCTCGAGGCGCTCGCCCATCTCGCCACCGAGGCGGCCAAGGTGACCGAAGACATGGCGGGTCTGCTTCTGCGCGCGAACAGTGACTCGCTGACGGGCCTGCCGAACTACAACGCATTTCGGGCTGCCCTGATCAAGGCGAACGACAATCGTGCGTATGCGGCGGCGATCGCCGTGCTCTTCATCGATATCGATCGCTTCAAACAATTGAATGACAGGCGTGGGCACCACGTGGGCGATGTGATGCTCACGACCGTTGCCGACCGGCTGCGAGACTCTGCCCGCCCGCACGATGTGGTGGCACGCGTCGGCGGTGATGAGTTCGTGGTCATTCTCACCGAACTGCACTCGCTCGAAGAGGGCAAAGAGCTGGCCGAGTCGCTTATTCGGAGCACGGAGGCCCCCTTGGTCGTCGAGGAGACCGAACTGCGCCCGGTGCTCAGTGTGGGGCTCGCGTATTCGGCGCACCGCGAGACCGATGCGAACCAGCTGGTGGTCGACGCCGACCGCAGCATGCTGGCTGTGAAGAAGAGCAGGCGCGAGGGTGGCCCCGCTGCCGAGAGCACTATCAACATCTCGCCCCACCGCTCGGCGCGCATCAACGACATCGTCGCCGACGCCATCGGCAAAGACGAACTGACCCTCGTTTATCAGCCCATCGTCAACATGCTCGAGAACCGCATCTGGGCTTTCGAGGCGTTGGTGCGCTACACCGATCCCGAGCTCGGGGCCATTTCGCCTGGCGCCCTCGTCGAACGCGCGAAGAGCCTCGGCCTGATGGATGTGCTGACCCGCCAGGTGATGGCAAAAGCGATGACCGCGGCCCGGGCCATCCAGCTCATCGAACCATCGATCGCCACGATGACGGTGAACCTCGAGGTGGGTCAGATAACGGATGACCATGTGGGCCTCTTCGCAAAAGACCTCGCCCGGCGCTACCCCTCTGTCTCACTGTGCCTCGAACTCAACGAACGCTCACTGAGGTACGTGACCGACGATCTCCGCCGTCAATCGCAAGAGCTGAGAGACGCCGGAATCCTCATCGCCCTCGACGACTACGGTTCTGAGAACTCCTCGGTGGGCTCGCTGGTGCGTATCCCGATGGATATCATCAAACTCGATCGAAGCCTCATCGACGACCTCGACGACTATCGCCAGCGCGAGGTTGTGAAGGCCCTGCAGGGTTTCAGTGATTCGACCGACTACCTCACCATCGTCGAAGGAATCGAGAGCGCCGAGGCTGCAGAGATACTGGTGAGCGTGGGCGTGCGAAACGCTCAGGGCTATTTCTACGGCAAACCCGAAACGTACGAGCAAGTTGTCAAGCGAATTGCCCAGTATGGCGCAACCGCACAGGTGCCCTAGGATAAATCGCAACATGAACCCCTCACCCGAAACAGTTAAATCGGGAAGAAGGCCGCTCGCGATCGTCGAAGATCACGAGCTGGTTCTCGACGGGCTCACCAATTGGTTCGGTACCCACGCCCACGATTTCGAAGTGGTCATCTCTGCCTCATCGTGGGGCGCCCTCATCAGGCACCCCGCTTTTCCGCCAGATGTGGTCGTCATGGACTACCAGCTGGCCGAGCCCATCTCCATCGAGTCGCGAATCGGCCTGTGCGCGGCGGCCGGTGCGGTGGTCGTGGTCATGAGTGCCGTGACCGATCAGGTCGACATCGATCGCATCATGGCCGCGGGGGCGGCGCGGTTCGTTCCCAAAGCCAACCCGGCGGCCGATGTTCTGGCAGCCGTGCGCTCGGCGCTCGGTGTCGACGACGCCCAGGGTCTCGCTGCGGCGCGCTTCAGCGACGACGAGATAGCGGTTCTCAACCTGTACGCCGATGGTCACAATCCGGTTGAGGTTGCGCTGCTGCAGAACTCGCGGCCAGAGGCCGTGCGAAAGATACTCGCGGGCATCCGATCGGCGTATGCCACTCAGGGCCGGCCAGCCGATGACCGCGAAACGCTGATTCGGCGGGCTGCCGAAGACGGGTACCTGCGCTGATGACCGCCCTGCCGCCCCGTCCGCCGCTCGAGAAACCGAAGCGGGGCAGAGACCGCAGCACAGACCCCAGCAACGACCGCAGCAACGACCGCAGCCGAACGGGCCTCATCGTGGCGATAGTCGCACTGAGCCTGCCCGTCGTTCTGCTCGCCGCCTCGCTCTTCGCGTTCGCGGGTGCGGGGGTGGGTGCGTTCGGCACGGGCAGCGCTTCTGGCGACTCGGCCGGCCCCGTGAGCCCGTTGACCGGCGAGAATTTCTACGTCGACCCCCTGTCGAAGGCCGCCTCTGCCTCGGCCGCAGCGCTCGCCGCCGGCGACACGGCGGGGGCCCAGACCTTCGGCCGCATTGCAGCAGTGCCCACCGCCATCTGGCTCACTCCCGAACAGCACCCCACGGGTGCGATCACCGCGTACGTCGCCGGGGTCGAGGCGGCCGCGAAGGCTGTGGGCCGCACCCCTCTCTTCACGGTCTACGGGGTGCCGAACAGAGACTGTGCCACCGGGCAGTCGGCGGGCGGGCTGAGTGCAGCCGAATACCCCGCGTGGGTCGCGGCCATCGCCGCAGGTCTCGACAGCGACAACACCGTCATCGTTCTCGAACCCGATGCTCTGGCGCTCGCCACGATGTGCAACAACGTCGACGAGCGGGTGCGGGAGATCAGCGCCGACATCGACGTGCTCGGCCCGGCCCACGCAACCGTCTACATCGACGCCGGCCATTCGAAATGGGGCCGCGCAGCCGACATGGCTACCCTGCTGAATCGTGCAGGAGTGAACAAAGCCCGGGGGTTTGCCACAAATGTCTCGAACTACAACCCCACCTCGGCCGAGCAGACCTACGCCGCACAGATCAGCTCGCTCACGGGCAATGCGCACTACGTCGTCGATACTTCTCGTAACGGCAATGGCACTACTGGTCAGTGGTGCAATCCGCCTGGCAGGGCGCTCGGGGCAGAACCCTCTGAGACGAATGTGGCCACCAATCAAGACGCGAATCTCTGGGTCAAGCCGCCGGGGGAGAGCGATGGCACCTGCAACGGCGGGCCTGCCGCAGGCCAATGGTGGGCATCCGGCGCCCTCGCCCTCGCCGCAGACGCAGGTTGGTGATGACCCCCCAACGGGTTCGGAATCGGCCGACGCGCCAGTACGCTTCATATATCGAGGGGAAACAATGAGCAGCACTGACAGTTCTAGCGAGCGCCGCGTCGCCGTCATCATCGAAGACGACGCAGATATTCGCAATCTTCTCGAGACGGTTCTCACCCAGGCCGGGTTCGAGACCGTGGCTACGGGCAACGGTCTCGACGGGGTGCAGGCGGTTCGGGCGTACAACCCGCTGGTCACCACTCTCGATGTGAGCCTGCCCGGAATCGACGGGTTCGAGGCCGCGAAGCGTATTCGGGCGTTCAGCAACACCTACCTCATCATGCTCACCGCGCGCAACGACGAGATCGACACGCTCGAGGGCCTGCAGGCCGGCGCTGACGACTACCTGACCAAACCGTTTCGCCCACGTGAACTGCGCGCACGCATCGAGGCCATGCAGCGGCGGCCCCGCGCCATGGCCGGTGACGAACCAGCTGCGGCTCGTATCGCCACGGTTCCGGATGCCACGCCTCAGGCGCCCGCAGCCGCGCCCGCCACTGCGGTTGCCCAGGTCGTCGCTGCTGACGCCTCCGGGTCGGCCACCACGGCTGCCCTGGCCGCAGACGGGTCGGCTCTGCCCGCCCCGCACGACACGTACTCGGCCGAAGACGGCTGGATCGAGTACAACGGCCTCTACGTCAACTCAGACATGCGTCTCGCCGAGAAAGACGGCGCCGTGATCGAGCTGACGCGCAGTGAATTCGACCTGCTCAACGCCCTCATGTCGAGCCAGCGCCGGGTGCGCAGCAAAGCCGACCTCGCGCTGCTGCTGCGCGGTGAGAGCTACGTGACCGCGCACTTCGTCAGCGAGAGCGACAAGCGGGCCATCGAGGTGCACATGGCTAACCTTCGCCGGAAGCTCGGCGACAGCCTCACGGCTCCGCGTTGGATCGAGACGGTGCGCGGCATCGGCTACCGGCTGGCTGCCGCCGAGAGCGACTGAGCCGAAAACAGCCGGGCCGAGCGGCCGCCGCCGGTCATCCGTCGCCCAGAATACGCACGAGTTCGGCGCAGGTCTCGTGACCGACCTCGGTCAACCGCGGCAGATGCCTCACTGCGCCCGCGGTGTCGCCCTTCTTCACACAGGTGTGCACCATGCCCGCGATGGCTTCGAGAGTCGTCGCGCCCAGCATGTGACCGCTCGACTCGATGCTCAACAACACAACGTCGGCATCGTCGAGGTCGCCCGTCGACAGCGCCCGTTTCAGCCGAAACGAGCGGGGCTCCCACATGCTGATGAAGTCGTCGACAAACGAGCTGCGCTTGCCTCGAGTTGCCGGAAACTGTTGCACAAGCGCGAACAGAACCGGCCACTCGATGACCGTACCTTGACTCAAACCTTGTACCCGCGGTGTCTGCGTGCGAGCTTGCCGAACATGCCGAGGGTCTGCAGCACGGTGATGACGCCGAGTGCCGGCCAGCCGATCCAGAGCAGAGTCGACTGAACGACGATGGGGAGCATGAACCAGATGACCACCATGATGGCGAAGATGATGGCGACGACGAGCAGTGGTGCGAGGTAGGCGTTACCGCGGCCCTTTTCGGCCTTGGCCTGTGCGGCCCAGTTGTCGACCTGCTTGCGGCTCAGAAACTTGCTCCAGGCGCGCACGAAATGGCCGATGCGAATCCACATGTAGAGCTCGGCGGGAACGAAGAGAATGGCGAAGAAGATGTCTCTCGAATTGCGATTCTTCATCGACATCGCGGTGCGCAGGTTCAAGAAGATGGCCACCACGGTGGGAATGAGCCAGATCGGGCTGAACACGAAGGCGTGAATCGAGAGGGAGAAGAACAGCAGCACGATGAACATGAGCCGGGTGACCACGTTGACGAGCATCGAGAAGTTCTCCACCCACCGCAGCCGCAGGTTGGGGTGAAGCGGCTGGCCCTTCGTGTCGCCCCGCTGGCCGGGCCACATGAGCTCGATCGCACCGAAGTTCCACTTCACCTGCTGGGCGTCGAGACCGCGCATGGTGGTCATGCCGCCCACGTCGGCCCGGGCTTGGGCACTGATCTTCGTGAGGTAGCCGGCACTCTTGATCTGAAGCGACAGCAGCGAGTCTTCGACCTCGCTGTCTTTCACCCAGGGGGTGGTCTGGTGGTTCTCCACCATGGCCTGGCGAAGCGCCTGCATCGAGAAAATCGAGAACTGGCCGCCCAACACAGCCATGTTGCGGCCACGCAGCATGTTCTGCATGTTGAAGGCCGCGAACTGGGCGCGCTGGCCGGTGACCAGAAAGGCGCTCATGCCCTTCATCTGAGTGTCGTCGATGGAGAAGATCGCTGAGATGCCGCCGATGCGGCTGTCAGACATGATCTCGGCGCCGAGTTGCTCGACCGCGTCGGTGGCTGCGGTCGTGTCGCCGTCGACCCCGAGAAAGAAGTCGCAGCCCTCAACCAGCTGAAAGCCGTAGTTCAGTGCCCCGACCTTCTTGTCTTTGTTCTTGCCGATGTCGTGAACGTAGACCTCGGTGAACTGCTCGATACCATCGCGCTCGATCATGTGGGGGCCGGCGAATTTGGCGGCTTCGAACACGGTCTTGTCAGTGGTGTTGTTGATCACTACGTGAATGACATCGGGAACACGGCTCTGGGCGAGCAGCGAGGCCAGCACGGCGCCGATCGACTCTTCTTCGTTGTACGCCGGAATCACACAGCCGATGGTTGGCCGATAGGTGGGCAGCGAGTCGACCGACTCGATGAAGTCGTTGGCGTAGGCGTCATCGACGGCCGTGTCTGTGACGTAGGGGTTCAGGCTCTCGGCCATCGTTTTCTCCCGGGGTGTGTGAGGCGGTAATTTCGGCGTTGAGATCAGTGTGCAGCACCGACCGCAGCAAATCGCCAAGGCCACCTCAGCTTCACCTCAAGATTTGATCAAGACACCCGTCAGGGGGGCATTTTCTTGTTCAGACTCGTTTTCTGCCCGTATGGTTGGGCTCACTTCACCGCACACCGAGAGGCATTCGATGTCACCAACCACTTCTGCCCGACCGAACAGACTGAGGCGCGCCGCCATCGCCGCGTCGCTGGGTCTCGCCGCCATGACGAGCCTGAGCGCCTGCGGCGTGGCACCCTGGCAGGTGAGCGCCTCTGGAGTGCCCTCCGCGAGCGACGCCAGTGCAGCACCGAGCGCGACCCCCGCACCCCAGGCCACCATCACTCCCATCGTGAACGACCTCGCCACCGGCACCGCCCAGCACCTGCTGCAGGCCGGCGACATTGCTCTCACCGTGAACTACTTCTCGACCTTGAGCATGGACAAGTGGCAGGCCTCTGCCAACAAGCCGGTCAGCTTCAACATGATCGGAGTGCTCGGCAGTGACCAGGGCCAGCGCATCTATCTCTCTCGCGTCTCGCTGAGCCCGGCTGTCACCGACAGAGACGGCATAGCGCTGGCCGCCCCGGCCACGCTCAGCGACCAGGCCACCGTGGCGCCCGGTTACTTCATCAAGTCGCCCTACAGCTACAGCGAGACGTTCGTGTTGCCGCCGGTCGACCCGGCCGCCACCGAGATCACGCTGCAGTTCACCTTCGAACTGTTGCTGCAGACCACGCCCACCTCGTCTGACTATTCGAAGCAGACGGCCACAGACACCATCACGGTGGCTATCGCGAAGTAGCGGTCACCGCGCGGCCCACCACGATGTGGTTTCCGCCAGCGCTGCGTGCGGCGAGGGTCGCGGAATCGAGGGCGGCGCTCAGGGTGGCGAGGTCGTACCCGAAGACGTCGGTGTCGACAACGCCGAAGCTTGCCGTTGCACGTATGCCGCGCGACTGGTCGATGGGTTCATCAACGAGGGCATCGCGAACATCCGACGCCACACTGCGGGCTTCGTCACCGGTGACCACCATTACGATGACGAATCGGCCGGCTCCCGGATGCCCGATGAGCGTGCACGTCGGGGCATGATGCCGCACGATCTGAGCTACCGACGTGATCGCGTCGTCGCCGAAGTCACGGCCAAGGGCGGTGTTCATCTCGGGCAGGCTGTCGATGTCGACAGCGACCATCTCGAGTCGGTCTCCGTTGAATTCGGCTCGCTCGAGCCAGTCTTCCCATTGCTGGGCGAACGGCGACGCCGAGAGGAGCCCCACCACCGAATTGACGCCAACGGTTCGGTCGCCGAGTGCCTGGGTGTCGGTGCGTTCGGCTTGCAGAATCGAGATGCTGATGGTGTTGACCACGACGAACATGATGATGAGCAAGGTGGCGGCCTGACCGCTGAAGTAGTCGACGAAGAGGTCGCTCGTGGGGCCACTGACGGCGAACACTACCGTTCGTGCGGCATAGAAGGCGGCGAGAATGATCATGCTGCCGGCCACGATGCGCGCGTTCAGGTTGCGACGCAGACGCCCGCGCAGGCACTCGACGCCAGCCAGACCGCCGAAGACCGCCACCAGGGGGAACAGCATGAGCGAGCCGAGCCACTGCCCCTGGCTCGAGGCCGTGAGTGATTTCGGCCGTTGAAGACCCGGGCACCCGACCAGATGGCCCCGGTCACGAGACCATAGGCGGCATTGCCGATGATCAGTATCCATTCGGCGTCTGGGTTCACGGCCCAGATTCCGTAGCAGAGCGCGGCGAGCATGCCGCCGATGAACGAGACGCTCCAGATGCGCCCGGGAACATCACTGCGCCTCATTGCCGTGTTGATCACGAAGGTGAGGCCCGAAAGCACCACGACGATTCCGTTGATGACCAAGAGGGTCTCGAGATCTAGCCGCACCATAACAACTCCCTGTAACCCTCAAGCCAACTCTAGGTGCTCGACCGGCACCCGCACGGTGAATTTCGAGCCCACCCCGAGCTCGCTGGTCACCGTGAGGTCACCACCGTGCTGGCGAACGATGTCTCGCGTGATGCTGAGCCCCAGACCCGAACCGTGGATGCTCGACTTGCGCACACTCTCGGCCCGAAAATAGCGCTCGAACAGCTGTGTCTGCTCTTCGTCGCTGAGCCCGATGCCGGTGTCGGTGACCGTGACAATCACGTCTGTGGAGGTGGCAGTGACGGCAACCGTCACGTCGCCGTTCTCCTTGTTGTACTTGATCGAGTTCGTGAGCAGGTTGTCAATCACCTGTCGCAACCGAAACCCGTCGGCCACCAGCAGATGCGGGGCATGGGTCACCAACTCGAGCGTTATTCCGCGCTGCTCGGCCAGCAGCTGTTGCGCCTTGATCGAGTCGCCCACGATCTCGGTCATGTCGCACCCGGTGAATGACATGAGCAACGAGTGATCGCTGGCGCTTGTCGCCGTGAACAGATCGGCTATGAGGGCCAGCAGGCGGTCGGAGTTGGTCGACGCCACGGTGAGCATCGCGCGCGTCTTCGGTGCGATCGTCTCGTCGTCGAGCGCCAGTTCGAGGTAACCGAGAATAGAGGTGAGCGGCGTGCGCAATTCATGCGAGACCGAGGCCACCAGATCGTCTCGAGCCTGAATCGCGTTGATCTCGCGCGTCACATCGCGGGTGACCATGATGCCGCCGTCGTTCTGGCCGTGCGGGCCCACAATCTGCCGCGCCGAGACCGAGAGCGCCTTGCGACGCTCGCCGGGTTCGCCCACCCAGACGATGACGTCGTCGAACGCGCGGCCGAGAACCGCCTGGCGGTAGGGGCGTTCCTCTTCTGGCACGAGGGTTTTGCGGTCGGGGCCGTAGAGGGTGGGCAGCGCGCCTCCGCTGCCCACCGGCCGGCCGAACTGGGTGATCAACAAGCGATAGGTGCTGTTTGCGAGAGTTTCGCGGCCCTGACTGTCGAACGCCACGACGCCGAAGTCGACGGAGTTGAGTACGGCATCCAGAGTCTGCTCCTGGCGCCGTGCCCGGTGATGTGCGCCCTCGAGCAACGTGGCCTGCTGGCGCACCAGACCGAGCTGCGCTGCCGATCGCTTGCTGCGCAGATACGTCACCGTAGCGATGAACGTGAGGGTCACCGGCAGCACGATGAGACCGGGTACAGCCGTTTCGTCGTGCACCGACCCCCCGAGCGCCGCAGCGACCCAGATGAGGGCGGCGCTCGCGCCTGCGCTCGCGATCGTGCCGGCGAAGCCGAAATACGTCGACAGCCAGATGACGGGGAAGGCCAGCAGAACGCCGGTCGTCAGGTCGGTGCTGCCATGGCCGAGCACGGTGACGGCCAGCATGTCGGCGGCGGGCAGAACGGCGACCCAGGGCCGCTTCAGCAGGCCCCACGGCACCACGGCAGCAAGCGCCGTGACCACGAAGATGCCGGTGGCTCCCGCGACGAACAACGGGTTGGCGACGACCGATGGTTGAACGACGAATTCGACGCAGATGAGCAGAAGGGCTGCTGCGGCGAGCGGCAGCTGCGACTGAAAGACGGCACGCTCGAGGCTCGCTCGCCCTGCTGGCCCGCCCGCCGCGTTTGTCACCCGTTAAGACTAGGGCTAGTGCAGCAGTAGCACAGTCGGAACCCCGACAATGAGACCGATGAGATACCCTGCCAGCACATCGGTGGGGTAGTGCATGCCCAGAATCACGCGGCTGACACCCATGAACAGCACCACGATGACCGCCGCAGGCCAGAGCCACGGAACGAACGCGGTGAACACCACAGCGGCCGCCATCGTCGATGAGGCATGCGAGCTCGGAAAACTGAGCTTGCTGGGCGCCGTGGCGTACACCGTCACCGGGCCTCCGGATGCACCCGGCCGAGGTCGGCGAACAATGCGTTTGATCACAATAGAAAGACCGTGCGCCACCACGACCGCGAGAGTGCTCCACAACCAGGCCCACGCGTGCGGCGCGTCGATGAGAGCACCGATCACCCCGAGCACAACCCAGCCGGCCGCGTGTTCGCCGATGAAGCTGAGCGCTTTCGCTGGGGCGACCAGGCCGCGTGCGAGAGGAGTGGCCTGCACTCGAACGATGAACGCGGTTTCGGGTGACGTCGTCATGGGGTTCAGAGTAGCGGCATGCGGCTTAGTATCAATACGAGCGACTTTGTCCCCGTTCGGGGGTGGGCCGAAGCGCCGGAAGGAAGAGATGTCGCTTGTTCTGCCGACAGACGTCGAGGGCGCATCGACAAGCCACGCGTTGGGTCGTGCGGCCATCTGGGTCAGCGGGGTCTTTCTCCTCAGCACTTTCATTCTGGTCTTCGCGCTGAAACTCGTTCTGCCGCAGGTCAGCGTGGCTCTTGCGCTTGTGGGTCTCGGTCTGGCGGGCATCGGTGTGGGCTGGGCGCTGGTCACCCGCAACAGAGCACTCGTATTGACACTCATGCTCGTCGCTGCGGGGGGGCTGTACCTCTACTCCTTCGAGATTGCCGTTCAGTCGGGCCCCGGCCGGTTCGCCTCCGATTCTGTGCTGTTGTCGATGCCGAAAATCGCGATGACGGTGGTGGGTGTCGCCGGTCGCACTCTCGCTTCGAGCATCGTTCGTTGCTCACTCGGGTTCGTGCTGGCGTCGGTCGCGGTGCAGGTCGGAGGCCACGTCGGGGGCATGAGGTTCGCCTTCGACTTTCCGTCGATTGCCACATTCGTCGGGCTGATCGTGCTGCTGCTCGGCCTTGCGGCCGGCCGTCGGCAAGCGAATCGGGGGTCAGACACGATGCGGTTCGCCGCGTTGGCCGAAGAACGCTCGATCGAGAGGTCGCGCATCGCCACCCGTGCCCGGGCGGCACTGCACGACACCGTGCTGAACGACCTGCACGCGCTCACGCTCAGCGACGTGGGCACTCTCACTGACGCCCATCGGGCATTTCTCGCGCGTGACATCGCGTCACTCACTCACCCGGCGCTGCTGCTCAACGAGGCGACCCTGCGAGCGCGGGCCGGGGGAGACGCGGTGCTGAGCTCGGGGCTCGGCCCGGTCATCCGGTCAGCCCGCCAGCGTGGCCTAGTGGTGGAGATCAGCGGAGACCCGCAGATTCTGGCCCAGCTCGAGCCCGGAGTGGTGAGCGAGGTGGTCAAAGCCGTCGATCAAGCGCTCGTCAACGTGAGCAAGCACGCGAATGTGAACGAGGCAGAGGTGGCCATCGTTGCCGGGGTCGACACGGTCAATGTCGTGGTCACCGACGCGGGAACGGGGTTCGACGCGAGTGCTGTCGACGCGCAGCGCATGGGGCTTCGCGTGTCGATCAGCCAACGCGTCGAATCAGTGGGCGGTACCGTGCGCGTGTGGTCGACGCCGGGCTCGGGCACTGCTGTGCTGCTGTCGGTTCCTCTCGCTACCCCAGGGGCGGTGACCTAGGTGTTCGGCGGCGTTCGCAGCGAAACGGCACAGTCTCTCGACCCGTTGAGTGGAATCACAGCACGGGTCTTTGTCGTGTTCGTAGCTGTCGTCAGCCTGGTCACCGCTGTCGTGCTGACACTGACCAATCCGACCGAGATCTCGTCGCCGGCACTACAGGTCGTTGCATTGGTGACTCTTCTTGCCGCCTTTCTCTACTTCATCTGGGCAGCAGAGCCCTATCGCCGCCGCGTCGGCCAGCGAACCTACGCTGTCGTCTATGGCTTGGTGCTCGTCGCATGCCTGCTCAATTCGCTCAGCCAGCTCGGTACCAACCTGAATGTGCGAGACGACTGGGGCCCGGTGTGTGTGGCGCTCGTGGTCATGATCGCTGGCCCATACCGCCCGCCGGGCGAAATCATCGTCTCGACCGTAGTGGGGCTGCTTGTCGTGAACGCCTCGGTAGTGCCGCACCTCGCAACGCTCACCGGTACATCGCCCATCGCCTCGTTCGTCATCGTCTCGGCCCCCACGCTCGCTCTCGGCGTGGGCGCGGCCATCTACTCGTCGACGCTCATCGCCGAGCTGCACGGCCTGCGGGCTTCGGCAGCGCAGGCGCGGGAGCTCCGCGACGTCATCGACGGTCGCGAAGCCGTCGCAGACTTTCTGGGCTACAGCATCGCGCCACTCCGTGACGATGTTCTGCCGTTCTTTCATGACGTCAAGCAGCGCGACGAACTCACCCCCGCCGACGTGGTGCGCGCCAGTGAGCTCTCAAGCAGCCTGCGCCGCAGCCTGGTGCACAGCCAGTTGGCTGAGCCGCTGGCCGAGTTGGCTGGCGTATTCATCGACCCGCAGAACCTCTCACGCCGCCTCAGCGAGCCACAACGCGCGGCGCTGCGCGTACTTCTCGGCTTTCTGGCCGAGCAGCCGTCGGTGAGGCGCAACAACGTGAGTTTCAGCTTCATGGTTGAGAACGACACGATTCGCGGAGCCGTTGAGGGTGCCTTCACCGCCGACCGCTCGCTGTCATCTCGGGTGGCGCCGTTTCTCGGCCTCATGAGACTCAGCTTTACTGGCGTCACCACTGAGGTCACCGCAGATAGCGTGTTCGTCGAGTTTCACCTCAGCTGACGCCCTACTTCACGCGGGTCAGAGGCCTTCGGCGAATTCTTTGATCCAGGGGCGGAGGTCGGGGCCGAGGTCTTCGCGGTCGCTGGCGAGTCTGATGATGGCTTTGATGTAGTCGAGGCGGTCGCCGGTGTCGTAGCGTCGGCCGCGGAAGATGACGCCGTAGACGCCGCCGGCGAGGTCGGGTTGGGCGACGAGGGTGGCGAGGGCGTCGGTGAGTTGGATTTCGCCGCCTTTGCCGGGTGCTGTGTTCTCGAGTACGTCGAAGACTTCGGGCATGAGTACGTAGCGGCCGATGATGGCGTAGTTGGAGGGTTGGGTGCCGGGTTCGGGTTTCTCGACGAGGCCGGTGATGTGTACGACGTCGGTTTCGTCGGTGTTCTCGACGGAGGCGATGCCGTAGAGGTGGGCTTGCGAGGGGCCGACTTCCATGAGGGCGATGATGCTGGCTTGTTTGTGTTCTTGTACTTCGAGCATTTTGGTGAGGAGTGTGTCGCGGGCGTCGATGAGGTCGTCTCCGAGCATCACGGCGAAGGGTTGGTGCCCGACGTGCATTTTCGCGCGGAGCACGGCGTGCCCGAGACCTTTCGGGTCACCCTGGCGCACGTAGTGCATCTCAGCCAGACCCGTAGAGGCGTGCACCATCTTCAGTCGGTGCCCATCGCCCTTCAGCTCAAGCGCCTGCTCGAGTTCGGTGACGCGGTCGAAATGGTTGGCGAGAGCGTGCTTGTTGCGCCCTGTGACGACAAGTACGTCGACCAACCCCGCGTCGACAGCTTCTTCGACGACGTACTGGATGGCCGGTTTGTCGACCACTGGCAGCATCTCTTTCGGCATCGCTTTCGTGGCAGGAAGAAAACGTGTTCCCAGGCCGGCCGCCGGAATCACAACTTTGGTGACAGGTGTGGTCATGCGGTAAGAGTATCGACTTTTCTGCCCCCATTTGGGTGAGAAATGTAACGCGCGCGTTACGAGTGACGGCGAGCCGCCGCTATTCCGCTTGCGCCCAAACGCAGTTGCCAACTCTTCAATTATTGTCCCCCAAACGGGTGTAAATCGTTGTACAAGCTCATTAACACCGCAGTTTTTGCCCAGTTTTCGGGTGATACCAACGAATAGCGTCGTTTTTGACTGATGACTTTCTCACACGAAAACTTCTGCCTCATGCGTTGTGATTTGGAAATTCTCGTCGCACTTGAGGGCGTGTGGCGAATGATTTCTATTCCTTCTGGCACGTCTCAAATGAAAGGTCACGCTCGTGAACTCCAAAAACGAAGCTCCACTGTCAGACTCCGTGGTTGATGCCGAGCCGAAGCGTGGCCTCAGCCGTCGCCAGGTTGCTCTTGGTGCAGCATGGTCAGTTCCCGTCATTGCACTCGCTGTAGCATCTCCCGCGCAGGCGGCCTCGGTCACTCTGCCGACCGCAGCCGTCGGCGGCAGCATCGGTGTCGTTCAGGGCGCCACCGTGCGCACGGCCACCTACAGCGGCGGCTACATGAACTACAACGCTGCCGGCACCACGACCACGTCGGGCAACCTCACGCTGACCTTCGCGTGGCGCACGACCGGTTCATGGACCATGAGCCCGCCCGACACCGCCGGATTCACCGCGCAGGGCTGGATCCAGTCGTCGAGCAGTGCAGGCACCTTGGTCTTCACTCACGCACCGATCGCCGATGGCACCACCGTCACCATTCCCACCGTCAAATGGACCGGCACGAACAAGCCGCAGATCAGCGTCTCCCTCGAGTCTGACAACGACAACGTGAGCGGCACCTCGGTCGCCACCAACTAGCCAAGTATTGGCTTAGAAGCCGACTAGGGCCGCAGTTCGATAAACTGCGGCCCTAGTCGGCTAGTCGGCCTATGCTCGGTTTAGACCGCAAACACATTAGGGAAAGCTTTTGGAGATATCTGACTACGTTCGCGTACTCCGAGCGCACTGGATTGGAATAGTTCTAATTGCTGTGGTTGGCGGGTTGGTCGCCTTTGGCTGGACCTTCACGCAGGCGAAGGTGTATTCGGCAAACTCCAGTGGAATTGTGTCTTTGCAGTCAAATGGGGACATTGGTTCCAATGCCGTCGGCGACTCCTTATCAAAATCGAAAGCTACTACATACGTCCAAGTTGGTGAGTCAAGAGCGGTCGCTCAACTTGTGATTACGGCGCTCGGCCTGACAACTTCGCCGGAGGACCTAGTCGGAAATATTAGCGTCACTAACGTCAAGGACACACCGACTATAGCCGTTACCGCGAGGGCGTCGACGGCGGACGGTGCCAAGACGCTCGCAGATGCCTGGATCAGTGGACTTGCCGCCCAGATCAAAATTATTGAAGCGCAAAGCATCGCCCCGGGTGCAGCCGCCACGGATGGTGACGGAATTTTCCTGGTGCCCGTCGAATCTGCGATTGTGCCAGCAAGCCCAATATTCCCAAACGTGCGACTGACTGTAGCCATTGGCTTACTGGTGGGTCTGATTCTCGGCCTCGCTTACGCTATCGTAAGAAATTTGCTCGATCGACGGATTCGCACTGTCGAAGCGGTCGAACGGCAATTTGGCTTGTCTGTGATTGGCACCTTGCCGACCGACAAGCGCCTGAGTGACGAGCATCGCATAGTGCCCGAAGCGGACGGCGCTGACTATGTGACCGAGTCTGGGCAGCATGCTCTGGCTGAGGCCTTGCGCGAATTGAGAACCAATTTACAGTTTATGAATGTAGACGACCCGCCCCGGATTATTGTCGTCACTTCGCCTTTGCCTAACGATGGAAAATCGACTGTCACTGCGAACCTCGCAGTAACATTGGCGGCGGCGGGGCAGAAGGTTGTCGTGGTTGACGGCGACTTACGGAAGCCATCGGTTACGACTGCGTTCGGGTTGGTGCCTGGTGTAGGGATTACCGATCTCCTTATAGGTAAGGCGGAGATTCAGGATGTTCTGCAGCCATGGGGCTCGTCGGGTAATCTTTTAATTCTGGGTGCGGGGTCCATTCCACCAAACCCAAGTGAATTGCTTGGATCTCAAGGTATGAATATTTTGTTGCACGAGCTTGCGCGAGATGCCATCGTTCTCGTAGATGCCCCGCCGTTGCTTCCGGTCACTGATGCGGCGGTGTTGGCGGCCCGTACCGACGGAGCGATTGTGGTGATATCCGCTGGAAAAACAACTTCGGACGAGCTTCAGAAGGCGTTGGCGAACATTGCCAAAACGAGTGGAAAAACCCTTGGGGTAATCCTCAATCGAGTGCCAACGAAGGGTGCCATTGGGCGAGGCTACGGGTACTACGCTGCTGCATATTACGGTACGGACGGTAAGACTAAACACGCCACGAGGCGTGTCACCGTTGAAGAAGCATCTGCGGTCGTGAACAACGTGGTGCCGTTTCGAACTGGGTCGGATTTTCGCTAGTTGAATGATTCGAGCGGAAACCACGCTGTTCCGTCGAAGATAACCTCTTCTCGGAGGTCGGAGCGGGCTCGGTCCGGATCACAGGTTCGTAGACCGCTCACAGGCCATTTCTCCGTATTGTTCGTCTGCACTGGAAATATATGCCGGTCCCCAATGGCTGAGCAACTACTTAGGGCCCGGGTCACAGTCGATTCTGGTCCCCCGGTCTCAATCGCGAGTGCTGGACTGAATACTGTTGACGGTGTCCCAATGGATTCTTCATCCGCGCAGCAGTCGGTGTTGCATGGAGGTGTTCCAGACGAGGCGCGGAGTCGAAAGGTAAGTGGCGTCGCAATTGAACGACAAGATTTGATTCTCACTATGACGCGAGCCCACCAAATTGAGTTATTAGGGCGCTACCCGATGCTGCTCAGCCGTGTCTTTGTATTGCGTGAGTTTGCCTTCGGAGTGGACGAAATACTGAGACCGATCTCAGACTGGTCTTCCTCCGATGCTGAGCGCCGAAACGGTGTACTTCGGGCGGCTAGTATACGAAGCCGGCTAAAATTGGCCGATTCTGACATAAGCGACCCTTTTCGAAAGTCGGACGCCATTCACTCAGAGGTTGGGCTTGCAATAAGCAGGAGCATTGATCTTTTGTCTCCATTTTTTCGACCGCGACGCCAACGATAAAGATCACAACTTTGGGGCCTAGGCGAACGACTCACATAGGTGGAGAGGGTGTTGGTGCCCTATTTAGCGTTTCGGTTCCCGAGATAATGGGCGATAGCACGAGGAACAGCCTTGGTTCCGTGGAACAAACGTTTCAGCCGGGCGCACCACAACCCCGAGCGGCCGGGGCCTGTTTCAGGGTGTATTGCGCGCATCTGCTCGCTGCTGGGAATAAGAGCACGCAGGACCAATCCCGGACGCTCGTGCCAAGAAGCTAATCCAATTTGGAGAAGCCACCCGAGCGACCTTGAGTCGTCAGCTATTGACATCCGCCACAGGCGCCGCTCACCGCTTGTTAGGTCCTTTATATCGGTATCGGCCCCGGCTTCCCGAAGGAACATTCGGAGTGTCTCTAGAGCTCTCAATTCACCTGCCATCGCGACTACTTCTGTGCGTTGCTCCGCTGTGAATTCATTGCGGACTGCGGCAAGCAGAAACGGGAATTCTGATTTGGTTCGGCTCTGATTCGGATGCCTCGCAGAATGGGCCGCTGCGATTAGTGAACTCGCTACAAGATCTGGGGCAAAAACGTCTTTGTTCGCTATACGAGCTTCGAACTTGTGGTGCCAAAGAATTTCAAACGCCTCTTGTTTCTCACGAAAGAAGCCCGGGTAGCGGTCGTGAAGATCCAAGTCGCACGGCCACTCGCTGTGAATCAGATTCACTGCGTGGAGTGGGAAGAGGTGGCCCTCCTCCCACATTGTCCGTTTGTGCCAACCGAGGCGCACTAAATCGGCGACGATTTCGTCGCGCCGTTCTGGGTCGACGAGAGCATCAACGTCTGAAGATTGTCGTGTCGGTCGGAGGCCGAGACGTTGCGAGATTGGTCCCTTGATGAAAAGGGCGCGAATGCCAGCCTGTTCGGCGACGCTGGCAACTAACGCGTGCGCCAGATCAACCGCTTCACTAATACGCAATTGCTTTTCTCGCGAGTCGCTCAAGCCGTACTCTCCATAATCAGACGGAATATCAACATAGCGCGCGCGTTCTTGTCGAAGTTGCGCTTTACTTAGGTCAGGCAGATCCGCTGGTGGTGCCGTGGTGGGCCCCGGTCGCTGAATCCGATGGATGAACACCTGGAGGGTCCCGCCCTGATCTCACCGATTCGTCGCCTCGAAAGCTTTGTGTGTTGCGGAAGCCGGTTTTAGTCTTCATCCGGTTCGACAGAATTGAGGAGGCGATGGTTTCTGGGAATTACGTTTAGTAGTTCGGTGTGCGAGAGATCGCCCACGATAGCTTGGGTTGAATCGAGAGACAGGGCAGCTCTAATTGGCTTGGGCCCATCGTGGTGCACCGGCGGCATGCCTGTCATTTTAGAGGGTACCGGCCTTGAAATATGGCTGTGCGTTGACGGTGTCAAGTCGAATTTCGATATCGCGAGAACGATGTCGGTGAAATTCGGAGCTTCTCCGGACGACGTCATGGAAGATGTGATTGCATTCCTCGGTGATCTCTATGCTCGTGGCCTGATAGTCGCAACCTCAGAATGGAAAGCGTGAATTCTTGTCGGTCTTGCGCCAATTTCGCTTTCTCAACGAGTCCGGTTGGACTCGCCCAAAGCTCGCCCAAATCCTCGTGGTGAATGAGAGCCAGGATAATGACGAGCGCGCGATCGAGTGTGCGGCGTTTGGAAGGGTCAAGTCCCTGGTGGTGGTGGTGTAGCGGTGGATCCTTTGGTTTTGTTGGTTTTGCGCTGAGGGCGAGTGTTTGTTCTGTCGTCTCGTTTCCGTTGTCGGGTGCCAGGGTGAGGCGGATTTTGGCGAGGATGTCGAGGTCTAGGCGGCGGCGGACCTCGGCCCATTCATCGGTCTGCTCGGCGAGGACCGCGCCGACGAGGCGGATGATCGCGTCGCGGTTGGGGAAGGTGCCAACGGAGTCGAGTCGACGACGGATTTCCCTGTTAAGGCGTTCGTTGGGGTTGTTGGACCAGATCTGCTGCCAGAGTCCTTCCGGGAACGATGTGAAGGCGAGGATGTCAGCTCGCGCGTTGTCGAGGTGATTGGATCTCTGAGTACACCAGCCGGGAGTGGTCATCGATGTGGAGTGCAGGAGCGTATGCCCGACGGGGGTGTTCTTCTTCTTGTTCTCCCGTCCCGCCTGCAGGCCCAGTGTTCGCCAACCACGACCGTCGGGGATCCGGCCGAGTTTCTTCAAATCAATGTGGACCAGATCGCCGGGATTGAGATGTTCGTCGCAGTCAGCTTGGGTTTACGTACTGCCAGCCCAGTGTTCAGATCGATATGGCCACGCAGGGGTGCTCGGTAGTGTGCCAACACTTTCGAGACCGTCGATTGCAGCAGGCGGAGGTGGTAGCCGATGCGGTGCGGTCCCCGCCGTTTCGTAAACTGCAACGCCAAGATCCGCCGTTCGGTGCGCTGCGCTGTCCTGCCCGGCGAATGGTGCGGCCGTGATGATGCGTCGATGAGCACTGCCAGGCCCTGGGCTCGGTAACGACGCACCCATTTCGATACAGTTCCGCGGGAAACCCGGAGACGTTCAGCGACGCGAGCTCAGACCCAGCCGCCCTCAAGACCAATTCGACCTGTTTCAGCCGTGCCTCGGGCGTCAACGGGGCGTTGAGATGAGTAACGTGAGAGATGACGGCCTCCGTGGTATCAATTGGGTGTGGTAACCCAACTGATACCGGAGGTCCTCACCGTTCTAACTCACGCCACGCACACAACCTCCGTGGGGAGAGCCCCTAGGTTGCCTCAACGGCGTCGTTGATCGAGTTCCGACGTGCGTGGCGCGGGATTGCGGTTTCCCGCAGGTCTGAGACTCGTCGGTAGCCTGGTCCGCATACTTATTGTTACGTTATGTCTAGGTCGAAGATGAGCGCCACAGATCCGTGTGTTAGCGGGAGTGGCGCAGGCAGGAGAAAGGATTTGCGGCCCATGGATGGCGTCAGAATTCTCACAGTGTGTAGCGGAAATATTTGCAGGTCGCCGTTTGCCGAGTTTCTCCTACGCGATCGATTGACCAAGGTTGGCAATTTTTCTATTGCTAGCGCTGGCACGATCGCGGGCAAGGACTATTCAATGACTGCTGAAATGGAACGACTTTCTGTCGAGAATGGCCTGGACCCTTCCTCCCATAAATCTTCCTATTTGGTGGAAGGGAACTTGAGAGAAGCCGATCTGATTTTGGCGATGACGAGGGACCAGCGTCGCCACATCGTTGAGCTCCTGCCGTCGGCAGTCGGGAAAACGTTCACGCTGCGTGAATTCGCGCGGCTAAGCAGCGTCATCGGCGAGGAGGAACTTAACGAGTTAACAAACAGCAAGACCGCTGGTGAGGGCATCGCGAAACTGATATCTGCCGTTTCTCGTCAGAAAGCATATTTGCCTGTTCCCATGGATGCTTCGGAATACGACATAATCGATCCATACAAGAAGGATCGTGAAACATACGCACAGGCAGTTGCTGAAATAATCTCGGCTGTAGAGCCAACCGTACGCGTCCTCTCCCTAGCAAAATCTTTCTGACATCGACGAGGTGTGCTTCCGGTCTTTGGGAGTCGCGGATGTGCCATTTTGTTCGTAACTCATTCGAAACGTTCATAGAGTTAGGTGAGATTCGGGCCATTCGGTTAAGACGCTCACGTGGAGCATCGGTAATGAGTGGCAAGTATGAGAGAGGCACACACATTGGAGATAAGGGACTACTTTCGCATATTGCGTAAGGGGTGGGTACTAATTGTCGTATGTGTGTGCGTCGGAGTCGCGGTGGCATCGATCGTCTCGATCACGGCCGTGCCGAAGTATCAGGCATTTAGCAAAGTGTTCGTGTCGATTCAGTCGGCCGGAACAGTGGCCGATTTGAGCCAAGGTAGCAGTTTTGCCCAGAATCAGGTGAAGTCCTATGCGGATATCGTTGCAACCCCTGTGGTCTTGCAACCAGTGATTGATAGCCTCGGCCTTCAGACCACCGCATCGGAACTAGCAACTCGAGTTTCGGCTTCAATTGCAAGCGGCACGGTAGTGGTGGAGATAGACGTTTCAGATGGATCTCCGACACGCGCCGCTGATATTGCGAACTCGCTATCGACGAGTTTCGAGAATGTCGTCAGCAAGATTGTTCCAGTCGACGCTCAGGGCGTTTCACCCGTGAAGATCACGGTGCTGCAGCAAGCAATGGTTCCTAGCGAACCGTACTCTCCTAGTACCAAAGTGAATATTCCTCTTGGCGCTGTAATTGGCCTGGTATTGGGGCTCATTCTTGCGGTTGTGACTCAGACGCTAGACACCCGCATCAGGAGCGAGCACGACATTGAGCAGATAACCGATGCTCCTATTCTTGGAGCAGTGGCTTTCGATCCGAAAGCTTCAACGCGACCGCTTGTGGTCCACGACCATCCGAGAAGTCCTCGAGCGGAATCGTTCAGGACACTTCGCACAAATCTCCAATTTATCGGCAGCGGAAATGCGCGTCGTAGTTTCGTCGTAACGTCATCGATTCCGGGCGAAGGAAAAAGTACGTCGGCGGTCAATCTGGCAATAGTTGCGGCGTCTGCAGGAACGAGGGTCGTGCTCATCGACGCAGATCTCCGCAAGCCGAAAGTTGCCGACTACCTGGGTCTCGAAGGAGGCGCCGGCCTCACCGATGTTTTGGTTGGTCGAGCTAACGTCGACGACGTTCTTCAACGTTGGGGGGTGCACGATCTGTTTGTGTTGCCGGCTGGACGTATTCCGCCGAACCCGAGCGAACTCTTAGGTTCCAATTCGATGATCGCGTTAATCGGTGAGTTGGAGAATCGGTACGATTTGGTGATCTTCGACGCCCCTCCGTTGCTTCCCGTTACTGACGCGGCGATTCTTTCAATCCACACTGGGGGGGCTCTTGTCATGGTCGCGGCGGGACGAGCCCACCGGGGGCAACTAAAGGGGTCTATCTTGGCTCTGAAGAACGTGGGTTCCAAGGTTGCAGGGATCGTCCTAACCATGATGCCTGTGAAGGGCCCGGACGCATACGGGTCGGGCAAGTATGGCTATGGCTATGGCTATGCCTATGGCTATGGCTATGGTTATGACGGTGAGGAGAAAAATGGTGAGAGTCGAAAGTCTCGTCGCCTTCGTCAGAACGAGAACCGGCAAGAAGAGCAACGGGAAATAGAGCGAAAAGGCAGCACTTCGCGCATGTAGAGCGCGACCTGACCTGCGAACATCTTAATTACGCAACTAAGTAGCGGTGAAGGTTCGGGGGAGTGGCTATGTTAGCTGAAGAGGACAGGCGTACGGCTTCCCAGGCGGCAGCGCGACGCGACTGGCGTTCAATTTATTCATCGCGGTTACGAATGACCGATTTGTTGGTGATATTGGTAGCTGTCTTTGGTACTCAGCTAGCATGGTTCGGAATTCTCGATAGAGGCTTGAGCATATGGCACAGTGGCCCGACTTCTATGATTAGCTACACCGAAGTTTCGGTCATTTTGGTGCTGGCCTGGAGCGGAATTCTTGGAGTCTATGGTTCCCGTGGCGACCGAATCATAGGAACCGGTTCTGCGGAATATAAGGTTGTGACAGACGCTAGCCTCCGGCTTTTCGGTATGTTCGCTATAATCGCTTTTCTTTTCCAGGTTGACTTTAGCCGAGGATACTTCATCATGGCTTTCCCACTGGGGACCGTCGGGATACTTGTGTCACGCTGGCTTTGGCGCAAGTGGTTGAACGGGCGCCGTCTGCGAGGCGAATTCGCGGCTCGCGTTGTGCTGGTCGGTTCGGACACGTCGGTTCTGCACACGGCCCGAGAACTCGCTCGTCATCCTTACGCCGGGTACCTTGTCGTGGCTGCGTGTGTGTCAAACGTTACGGCTGGAGACCAGCTCCCAGGAACGGACATTTTGGTCTTCGGGGGTGTTGACGACGTGCTTGAGGCGATGAAAGTGTTCGATGCCGACACCGTTGTAATTACGAACTCGGATAATTTGCCGCCTGACAAGGTGAGGGCGTTGAGCTGGTCTCTGGAACCGGGGCGACAGCACCTCGTGGTGGCACCGAGTCTCACCGACATCGGCGGACCGCGAATACATACGCGCCCGGTAGCGGGCCTGCCTCTCATCCATGTGGAAACGGCGCGATATGAGGGCTACAAGCGTTACCAGAAACGGCTATTGGACGTGCTATCTGCTGGCGCTCTGCTTCTCATTCTCTCACCCGTATTTTTCTGTGTCGCGCTGGTGATCAGGCTCACTTCCCCGGGAGACATCTTCTTCAGGCAAGAACGGGTCGGCCTGAATGGCTCGACCTTCAGCATGCTGAAGTTTCGGTCCATGGTCACGGATGCGGAAGCTAAGTTGAAGGCACTTCAGGATGAAAATCGAACTGAGGGCAACTCTATTTTATTTAAAATGAAAGACGACCCCCGAATTACGCCCATCGGCAAGGTTCTGCGCCGATTCAGTCTCGACGAGCTACCCCAACTTTTGAATGTTGTCAGGGGCGATATGTCACTCGTGGGCCCTCGTCCGCCACTGCAGAGGGAAGTAGACCTCTACGAGTCCCATGTGCATCGTCGATTTCTAATGAAGCCCGGCATTACGGGTCTGTGGCAAGTTAGTGGACGGTCGAATCTATCGTGGGAGGATTCGGTGCGACTGGATCTGTATTACGTCGAGAATTGGTCCATGCTCACTGACCTACAAATCCTATTCAAGACAGCGCGAGCTGTGTTAGGAAGTGAAGGTGCGTATTAGCGCTGACTCGCCGATTCGGTCCACTAAATAGCTTGGAAATAAAAATTGTCTGGCAGTGATTTCAGCACAGGGATACTCGTATTTTTTGTAGGCATAATTGCCTTGACGTTTATACTTCGTCGCCCCTGGCTGGGCGTCGCAATTCTGGTGGTGTACCTACCATTCAACAGTCTTGGTTCACAGCTTTTAGGCGGCGGAACGCCGGGTATTGTGTTTGGGGCAGTCAAAGACTCGATTCTGCTGATCCTATTTGTCGTAGTGATCTTCTCGAAGACAAAATTGGCACGTGTGCCCGTCCCGATTGTTGCCTTTGTAATAACCATCCTGTTGCTCGCGATAGCCTCCAGCCTGCAAACACCGAATGTTCAACAGGCGCTTTACGGTATCCGTAACGACTACCTGCCCCTCTTGATGCTCATTGTGGTGCCTGGCGTCATCACTGAAAGATCGAGTGTTTCAATATCAAAACTAGTCGCTTTTGTCGCGCAGATAGCAGCACTTGTGGCGATCTATACCTACAGCCTTGGACTCGCTTGGCTATTCACGCTGAAGATTTTTCCGCTTGCATCAGGCGCAGAATTCCCCGCCTCGCTCTTTTCCCAGGGCAGCGTCGTTCCGCGAGCGTTTAGCCCCTACACCGGACCAAACGAAATGGCTTTGGCGATGGTGATTTTTATCGCCATTATCTGTTGTCGCTCTGATTGGAAATTGAAGACTCGAATTGTCTTATCAATTCTTCCAATTGTTGCTATCTCTCTATCTCAATCTCGAAGTGGTTTGATCGGCCTCGGCATCGTTGCAGTCGTCGTGGTGATCCGGTGGTTGTCTCGAGCAGGAGCCGGCTCGGCACTTATCGGCGTGGTCACTGCTGGCGCCGCTGCGCTCGTAGGATTTCTCTCGATCACGACTAATTTGCTTAGCAGCGATGCCGGCGCAACCGACTTGTCGGCGCAGGGGCATGCGGTTAGCTTTGCGGAGTCGATTCCAAAACTGATTAGCAGTTTGTTTGGGGCGGGCGTGGGTCAGGTTGGGCCTCGCGCGGCCTTGTTCACTTCATCACCAATTCTTGTTGAGAGCTACTGGTTGGTCTTGGGGCTTGAGGCTGGGCTGCTCGTAATGGTCCTCTATATCGCCTTACTTCTCTACTTGGCTGCGAAATCGTATAGTGGTCGTAACCTATTGTCCTTCACCGCTCTAGCTGCGATAGCTGGTTCGTTAGTTAGTCAGATCGTCCTTCCAACCTTGCAGGACGGCTCGGCGTCTTACACTTTGTGGCTTGCGGTTGGGCTCGGCTTCGTGGCCCTGAGGGCTGAGCAGTCTGAAACAAATGGGGTGAACGAAACAAAAAATGCGATGCCGAGCAAGTTGGTCCCAAGGGGCAATCAGGCTGGCTAAAGCGACGAAGGGAGAGCTCAGGCTCGGTGGTTCCATCCACGAATCTGGCTCGTCCTCACTTGAAGACGGATTTCACCGGCTAGTAGACAGTCAAGCTGTGCAGCCGGCCTAATCAACCGACGGGTCTGGTGCACGGATAGGTGACATCTGAGTTGGCTTGCCCGGTGAGGGCAGCCTGGAAGGATGTTGTTGTGCCTCAGCCTTATCCGAGAGAGTTCTGTGATGACGTTGTGCGTGTCGCGAGGAACCGTGAGCCTGCTGTGACGATCGAGCAGGTCGCGAAGGACTTCGGGGTTCACTCGATGACGTTGCAGAAGTGGTTGCAGCGCGGCGCGATCGATGTGGGCGACAGGCCCGGTCAGACCGGGACCGAGGCGGCGGAGCTGCGTGAGGCACGCAAACGCATTCGGCTGCTGGAGCACGAGAACGAGGTGTTGCGGTTGGCGGCGGCGTACCTGTCGCAGGCGAATCTGCCGGGAAAAGGTTCTACCCGCTCGTGACAGAGCTCGCCGTCTCAGGGATTCCTGTCGCGGTGGCGTGTCGGGTACTCACGCTCTCTCGCCAGCCCTACTACCGGTGGCTTCGTGACCCTGTCACGCCCGCCGAGGTGGTCGTGGCGTATCGCGCGGATGCGTTGTTCGACGCGCACAAGGATGATCTTGAGTTCGGGTACCGGTTGCTCGCTGACGAGGCCTGCGATGCCGGCGAGGCGATGGCTGACCGGACCGCGTGGCGGATCGCGTCAGAGAACGGGTGGTGGAGCGCGTTCGGGAAGAAGCGCACGAAGAACGGCAAGAAACCCGGCCCTGCCGTCCACGACGACCTCTGCACCGTCACCGACGACAAGGGACGCATCCGCCACGAGTTCGCTGCCGACCGGCCGAACCGGTTATGGCTCACGGACATCACCGAACACAAAACCGCGGAAGGAAAGCTCTATCTCTGCGCGATTAAGGACTGGCTCCTTGAAACCGCCACGTGTTCTCGAACCGGATCGTCGGCTACTCGATAGATTCACGAATGAAGTCCAGCCTCGCCGTGAATGCACTCGACAACGCCGCCGCGCGCCGCGGTGACATCGCCGGCTGTGTGGTTCACAGCGACCGAGGCTCCCAATTTCGGAGCCGGAAGTTCCTCCGCGCACTCGCCCGCCATGACCTGGTCGGATCGATGGGTCGGGTCGCCTCGTGCGGCGACAACGCCGCGATGGAGAGCTTCTTCAGCCTGCTGCAGAAGAACGTCCTGAACCGACGCTCTTGGACCACCCGGGAGCAGCTGCGCCTCGCGATCGTGACGTGGATCGAACGGACCTACCACCGTCGACGCCGACAGCCGCGCCTCGGCCGTTTGACCCCGATCGAATTCGAGGCCATCATGAACACGCCAGCCGCACTGGCTGCGTGACTAGAAACTGTCACCTACTCGTGCAGCAGACCCGACAGTAGCTGTCGCCCGGAGTCATGACAAAAGAATCTGAGCTAACCTCCGCGCCATTAGGGCGGTGGTATGGCCGGCCTCTACTTTTTTTCGCCCGTCGCGCCCGTATTGCGCGGCGAGAGTTGGGTTCCTTAGGAGGTGGGTGATCGAATCGGCGAAACCTTTGGAATCCCCAGGTTGAACAAGCAACCCAGTAGCCTCGTTCGCGACGTATTCATTCATTCCAGGGGTGCGGGTTGCGACCACGGGCCGACCTGTAGCGGCGGCTTCGAGGCCGACTGTCATTCCAGACGCGTGATTGTTGTGCCGGGTGGCGATTGCAACAACAGTCGCTCTCCTGTAGAGCTGGCGCAGATCCGAGTGGCTCAGTCGTGGAATGACTGTGACTCCTTGGGGCGGCTCAATATTTGAGCTACTTTGAACTATTATTTCAGATCCAGGATTATCGACATGTACAATTTCCAGGGCCTCGAAGAGCGTTGCCATGTCTCGATCCCTATCACCGCCGGCGCTGACGACAAGCGGTGTAGTCGGGTAAGGGGTGAAATCAAAAAAGTCACTATCGATTCCGAAAGGAAGATGGTGAATTTTCGGTGAATCCGGACCCAATAACTTCTCTAGTTCTTCGACTTGCGGTTTGGTCAGGCACCAGAGCCCGTCTAACTGTTTCAGCGCTCGTAGTGACAGGTACCTTTTGACACGATCTTTGAAGCCTGTTGCCGGATCGGTGGCCCAAATTACGCCAGCCATTCGAGTCCGGGCAGGTATCTGTCCCATCATTTGAATCGCGGTCATTTCATCCCAAGCCATTGCGGTAGTGTCACTACCGCCGGAGCCGTGGCTTATTACGAAGGATGCGCGGATTGTGTTTGCGAGACTCGGTCGCTTGACCGTGCAGCCAATCAATTCGATGGCGGGTTCCAAAGCGAGGCGGTTCAGCCCATATGGCCAGGCGTCAGGAACTAGCTGTTGTTGATAACGTGTGGCCCATTCAAGATGGCTGACATGTTGTGGGTACGCCACAACGACACGTGTTGGTCGAAACTCGTCAGTGTCCATTATTGTGTGTATCTTTCTATGTTCGCGATGTAAACGTGAGCATTGACATCATTCGTATACCCGCACGTCACACCGCAATTCAGCACATCTCACAATTTACGAACGAGCTTCGCTGTCGACACGATCGTCGCGATGTCATTTTTTATTGGTCGGAAGAAAAGCGAAAGGCTAACCCACGCCACGCAGACAAGAGCAAGAGTAATGAACGTGGTAAGGGGATCCGTGATGTGGGCAGACTCCAATCCGAGTCGCGCAAGCTGGACAACGATGTACATCGTCGTGTAAAGAGTCAGGGGTCGGATTGCCGGTGCAGTGATTTTCATAAATGGAATGTCTACTCGGCGTAGCCCTAGGATCGACACAGTCAACCAGATTGCGAAGAGACCGCTCGAGACCGAGATCGCAGCAAATACCGGGCTCAGTGGAACCAAAACGATGAGCATGCCGACCATCAACAGCCTCCCTGACAACTCGCACCAGAACAGAATGGCCATCTTTCCCTTAGACAGAAAGATCCAGTAATACACGTACCCTAATGCCTGAAAAGTGCCGCCAATCGCGAGAATCTGAAGGTAGATTGCTCCACCGACCCATTGCGGACCCAAGACCACCGATAAGAGCGGAGCGGCCGTGCTTGCGCACCCTGCTAACACGCCAACTAGAAGGTACGAGAGGACGAGCTGTGATCGTCGTATGTAACGGATGTACTGGGCGGAATCGCTGAGGCGCGACAGGATTGGGAGGGCAACTCGAGTGAGCGGGGCCGCGAGTTGGTCAAGTGGTAGGGCAAAAATTTGGAAGGCACGGGTGTAAACACCTAAATCAGCCGAACCCCAGTCGCGTCCAATCAGTACGTAGTCCAGATTGGAGCTGGTGTAGTTGACAGCCTGTGTTGCGACTGTGCTGCCTCCAAATGTCAGCAAGCTTTTCATTCCTCCAGTTCGTTGAGGTAATAAAGGGCGCCAGCCACTGGCAATGGTCAATAGAACCAGATTCGCAACTGAAAGCGTGACTTGCATAGACACGAGGGCCCAATAACCACCACCTGCGAAAGCAATCGACGCGGCAACGACGAGCCCAGCTGCCTGCGCCGACACATCGACAATCGAAAGCCAACGAAACTTCAAAGAACGGGTCGTCTCTGCTCGGAACTGGGCGCTTATGCCTGACAGCAGGAATGTCGGGGCCATAACTGCGCATATTCCTGCTAGGGCCGGCTCATGGTAAAAGCTGACAAGCAGCGGGCCGATCAGCAGAACTCCCAACCCGAGAAGCCCGCCGATTGCAACGTTAATCCAAAATAGGTTTGACGCTTGGCGTCGATTCAGATCTACTCGCTGTATAGCAGCCATTGAAAGCCCGAAGTCACCGATAATTCCGGCAACTCCAACAACCGCGGTGACCATGGCCATCACTCCATAGTCTGCTGCCGACAAGAGTCGGGACAGTAGAACTAGGGTGGCAATTTGAATCACATAGCGTAGCCATTGGCCGCCTAGGGTGATGGTCACTGCACGCGCGGCGCCGTGCCCTGAGATGGGTGGGGTTGTTTGAGTCAACTTGCGGGGCGATTCGCAGAGATTACAGTCGAGATTGTGCTGCCGAAGATTGAGTCGGCGACGAATTGGGAGATCGAGCTAAGCATCAAAAATTTCCCCGATTGATAGTCACGATTCACGAGCGGACGAATTTTGGCCGGCAACCGGAACCCGGGTCCTCCGCGATCATTGGTAGCCTACGTGGGTCTCAGAATAGTGCCCAGATTGGTTGCCTCGAACTACTCCAGAGCCAGTTTCTCACTATGCATGTTGCGTTCGCATTTCGCATCGGTTCGTTGTCGGATAAGAGCGGTTTGGGCTTGGTGACGATCCAGAAGGACGTATTTGTGGCCTGACCAGCCCCCCCCCTACAGCGGCTGGCGCTTATACACATCTCCCCGCCCCCGAGACGCAACGCGGGCGGCGCTGCCGGC